>CAXTRU010000429.1:0-3041 GCA_964246665.1 uncultured Acidobacteriaceae bacterium | reverse complement strand
GCAGAATCCTGGCAACCTTGCTCTCTGGATTCCTTACACGAAGGTTGTATCAAGCCGACCCACCTTCCCGCCGATAGTAAGGGCATGCGGCTCATCTTCCTCCAACCCAAACGCACAACGCCCGCCGTGCCCGTTCTCTGCGTCCCGTCGTCCTTTTGCCTGCAGTGCCCCATTGGGGAACGAGAAGCCGTTTGCTTCTTCAAGCGCCCAAGCCCGTCTACCAGTTAGCGTGGTACCCAGCTATCTCGTCAACGCTGGAGGCGCTGCAACAGACGGCCTCGGCTACTCACGGACCCGTTCCCGCATCCGAGCCCTAAACCACTCGGCAAAGACAACTCAAAGGTTTCCGCGAAAACCCAGCGTCCGCAATTGCGTCCGCCCCAGGGTGGCATGCACCCCCTCCTGCGGAAAGCTCGACCAGGAGCCCACCTCAGCCGTCCCCAAGGCCCGGAGCGCTTCACTCTCAGTCGGGAACCGTACAGGCCGCAGATGGCGATGCGCGTGGTCCGGTCCCATCCGGCTATCCACCGGCTCGGCCTCCAGCCAATACACCAGCCCCAGCCTGCGCAAGCTCAACTTATAAAAATGCGCTTCCATCCAGATGCAAGGCTAGCATCGGCCATCCCTATGCCGCGAAGCCTAGGTCTCCCTTCGCCCCGCATCAGATGCCCTGCCGGGTCCTGCATTTGCCTTGCGACGAGACTCCTTGCGAGACTTCACCGGCTTCTCGAACACAGCCGCATCCAACCGGGTCCCGATCTCCGCAAAGGCCGCGGTCGGCCCTCGCCATCGCAGGTCGTCCACGCTGTCGAACACGGGAATGTCAGTGCGCAAGGTCGCCAGATCGCGAAACAGCAACGCGTGCACGAAGTTTGCCTGTAGCGTATGGGCCAGTTCCGCCGGCGCAGCGACGCCCACATGCCAGTCCCGGGCCTCCGCGGGAATGTGCTCCAGATGCTCATAGCGCCAAAGCACCGCCGCCGTGGACTTCGCGCCCCACCCTCGCAGCCCGGGGTAGCCGTCCGCAGCATCGCCCACCAGCGCCAGGTAATCCGGGATCGACCGCGGCCCCACGCCAAACTTGGCCACAACCCCTGCTTCATCGCGAAATACATTCCGCCGCCGGTCCAACTGCACCACGCGCGTGCCCCGCACACACTGGGCAAGATCCTTGTCCGGCGTGCAGACGATCACCCGGTCGACCCGGGCATCGCGCTCAGCCTTCAGCGCCGCCGCCGCCAGCGCATCATCGGCCTCAAAGTCCACCATCGGCCACACCACCACGCCCAAAGCCGTTAACGCGTCTTCAAGCAGGCCAAACTGGCTCAACAGCTCAGGCTCTACGCCCGCACCGGTCTTGTACCCGGACCAGAGCCTGTTGCGAAACGACTCAATTACATGGTCTGTTGCGACCCCTATGTGCGTAACCCCGCCCTGCAACATGCCCAGAATCGAGCCAAGCACACCTTTGACGGCCGCCACCTCACGCCCGTCCGCATCCTTGGCGCGCGGCAGCGCATGGAAGTGCCGAAACAGCTCGTACGTGCCGTCGATGAGGAAAACGTCCACTCTGGGACTTGTAGCACAGCGTTCTAAGCGCAGGCTTACGAACCCACCGCGCACCCGCTGCCCACGCAGCCGAAGCGGCGAACCCATCCGCAACAAGGTTATTCAAACTGTGGCAGGTGCTCCATGTCCGTTTCCGGCACAGGTTCAAGCGGTCCGCCGGCCTTGATCCACGCCTTCAGGCCACCCGCGATTACTTTGGTTTTGCAGTCTTCCTTTTCCAACGCCTTCGCCACCCGCACACTCGTCGCATCCCGCGCGCACGAGCAATACAGATAGATGTCGCACTCCGGCGCCATAAACTCCCGCAACGCCACAACCTCTTCCTTCAAGCGGTTCGGCTCCACGCGGATCGAGTTTTTAATCCGCTGCGTTCCGGCGTCATAGTACCCGTGCGACCGTACATCCGCGATCACCACGATGCGGTCTCGCGGCGCTTCCTGCAGCTTGGCGTGCAACTCAGCCGCAGCCACGCGCTCCACGTCCGTAAACCTTGTGTCGCGTACATAGCTCATCACCAGCCACATCACATACAGGATCACCACCGCGCTCACCGTCGCTGCGGTGATGTGGCCTAGCCGCTCTACCAGCCCGATGATCGAACGCAGAAACGGCGCGAACAGGTAGCCCACAACCGACCACGCCGTGGTGTACAACAGCGCCCCGGTCGCATCCAGCGGCAGGAAGCGGAGAGCCGGCATGTTCAGGCTCCCGGAAAGCGGCGCCGCCACCGTGCTTAACCCGGGAATAAACTTGGCAAAGAGCAGGGTTCGCGGCCCGCGCCGGTAAAACGAGTTCGCCGACCCGAAGATGCATGTTTCCGGGTTGATGCTGAGCCGGCAAAGAAAGCTCAACAGCCACCATCCAGTAAACCGCCCGCCCAGGTACAGCACCGTGTCGCCAGCCACGGCGGCTGACATCGCGCACAGGACGACCAGGCCGAGGTTCAGCCCGGCGCCGTGTGCCGAAGCACCCGCCACCAGCAGAACCACAGATACCGGCAAAGGCAGTCCGCAAGCCCCGGCAAACAGAACCACCGCCGTCGCGGCATATGCATGGTGGCCCACGGCAGCCAGCAAATTCGTCACGTACCAAGCCCCTGAAGACGTTCAAAGAGTCGGGAAATGTCTTCTACTTAGCTCAGATGCACGGAAGTCGTTATTCGTCGCGCTGTCCTGGCCCACTCGCAAGCGTAGTGGCGCCCGCTCTCATTCACAATGCCCCAAAGTCGTCATGTCAGCACGCACATGGCCCACAAAAATGTCCCACCTGGGCATAGTCCGCATCGTTAAAAGCTCAGCCGAAGCCCGAGCTCGATCGTCCGCTCCCGGCTCAGCCCGGTCGTAGAACTTAAGGAGGTTCCAAATGCAGGCGTGGTCACCCCGGCGCGCGCCACCGGGGCGGGGTCCTGACACACCAGGGGGGTCATCCCGCACATACGCCCCGTCGCACCCAGGCGGAAGCGACGCGTCTCC
>CAXTRU010000428.1:0-3044 GCA_964246665.1 uncultured Acidobacteriaceae bacterium | reverse complement strand
CCCCCGACGAATCCATTCGCCCCGACACCACGCGCGCAGCCCTCGCCGCCCTCCGCCCCGCCTTTAAGCCCGAAGGCGGCACCGTCACCGCCGGCAACGCTCCCGGCGTCAACGACGCTGCGGCCGCGGTCGTCGTCACGTCACTCAGCAAAGCCCGCGAGCTCAACCTCACGCCCTTGGCCATCATCCGCGCCCAGGCCACCAGCGGCGTCGCCCCGCGCTGGGTCATGCTCGCCCCCGTCACAGGCGTCCAAACGGTCCTGCAACGCGCCTGCTGGGACATCCACGACATCGATCTCTTCGAGCTCAACGAAGCCTTCGCCGTCCAAGCCCTCGGCGTCACCAAGGAGCTCGGTATCGGCCACGACAAGGTCAATGTCAACGGCGGCGCCGTCGCCATCGGCCATCCCATCGGCGCCAGCGGGGCCCGCGTTCTCGTCACCCTGCTCCACGAGATGGCCCGTCGCAACGCGCACAAAGGCGTCGCCGCGCTCTGCCTCGGCGGCGGCAACTCCGTCGCCATGGCCCTCGAACGGCCATAACCACGTAGCTCCGCACGAGCAGGATTTTACGCTTTGCACAAGCAGGGTTTTGCTTTGCACGAGCAGGATTTTACGTTCTGCACGAGCAGGTTTTTGTCGTTCTTTGTCATTCCCCGCACGGGGAACCTGCTTCCCCAAAAGCACCACAACGCAAGGAGCCCCATGACCCCCGAGCCACTCCTCACTCAGCTCTACGCCGACTTCAACGCCCGCAACACCGCAGCCGTCCTCGCGCACATGGCGCCGGACATTGCGTGGCCGGCCAGCACCGAAGGCAGCGACTACGTCACCGGCCCCCAAGCGATCGGCGCCTACTGGGCCCGCCAATGGTCCACGCTCGATCCCATCGTTACCCCGCTACGCTTCGCGCAAGACGGCACAGGACGCACGGTTGTTACGGTTCACCAGGTTGTCCACGACAAGCTAGGCGCTTTGCTCGCCGATGTCATCGTCCGTCACGCGTACACGTTCGACGAGAACGGCAAAGTCCGCCGCATGGACATAGAACCCGCCTAAGCCATCGCGTTCCATTCTCGTCCTTCCCGAACGGGGAACCTGCTTTGACCAGGGGACGACAAGCGCTCCGACGCGCTACGAATCTTTCCGGTACAGCAAATTCCGAATCGCCTTCCGCCGCTCCGCATTCGCGCCCGCGTCACTTGTATCGATGCCGCCCACACTCGCCTTCAGCGCGGCCTCCTTGGCCGCCTCCGGCGCACTGCACTCCGGGCACCGGTTCGCAAAGCCGGGCTTGTCGGGCCGCAACTCAAACTCTTCACCGCACACAACACACTCTTTCCAGGGAAACGCCATACTTCTGTATTCTAAAACTCCACGCCATATGGGTGGTCAACGCGTCGCGCCGACCCTAGCCGATCCGTCGCGCCAACGCATCGCCCCAACTGCTACAGTGTTTCCCATGCGCCGAGCCTTTCTCGCCCTTTTGCTCAGCCTCTGTACGGCCGCCGCGGGCGCGCAAACCCGCCCCGCCATCACGGGCGTCGCGTTCTTCCGCGACTACACCACCCACACCGCGGATGCCGAGAAGTTTTACGGCCCCACCATGGGCTTTCCGGAGATGAAGGCGCCGGACGGCACGCTGGTATTCCCGGTCAACAAATCGCAGTGGGTGGAAGTGCTCACCACGCCCGACCCCAAGGCCAACGACCGCATAGCCGCCGTCGCCTTCACCGTGCGCGACGTCCACGCCATGGAAAGATACCTGAACGCAAAGGGCTACCCGACCGCCGAACCCATGCACGACAACCAGTTCGGGGTGAAGGACCCTGAAGGCAATCTCGTCCTGTTTGTTGAATCACCCTACCCGACGGCCGTGGGCGACAAGGCCCTTAGCGGCATCCCCAAGATGGTCGCCGCCTCCCAACCGCTGCCCACTGCGACCAGCCATCGCATGATTCACGGCGGCTTCGTCGTCTACGACCGCGCCAAAGAAGACGCTTTCTGGAAGCAGACACTCGGCTTTAAGCCGTACTGGCACGGCTGGGGCAAAGATCCCGCTGCCAATGGCGACGACTACGTCAGCATGCAGGTCCCCGAGGGCACCGACTGGATCGAGTACATGCTCAACCAGCACAATCCCGACCTCCGCCAGGCCGGTGTGATGAACCATTTCTCGCTCGGTACCGAGCACATGCAAACCGTGCTCGCGCAGCTGCAGAAAAACAACTGCACCGAAAAAGCCTGCACAGCCATCCAGGCCGGACGCGACGGCAAGATCCAGCTGAATCTGTACGACCCGGACTTTACCCGCGTCGAGTACATGGAGTTCACCAACGTCATGAAGCCCTGCTGCTCAGAGTTCACCGGGGCCATGCCCGGCCCACGCGAAAGCGAGTAAGCGAACAGAAGGCCGCGCAAACTGCTCGCTATCAGAACTGCAACTCATGCAGGTCCTCGCTGTTTGTAGACGGCTCGAACCTGGTTACCCTCTCGACGAGTCTCACCGTTTGCGGTCACACTTTCAGTGTGCCGCGCCGTTTCCTGTTCTCGCGTAAGGTTGCCTCGCCACGGCTCGCGCCCGGTCCTCCGGGGCTCACCTCAACCCCGTGCCGGGGCTCCACGCACCGCTTCCACCTCGGCGACATAGGCCGGTGTCGGCCGCAGGTCCGCGTCGAACGGCAGTGCCCGCTGCGGCAGCTTGTCCGGGCGCGATTCTTCGCCGTTCAACCACGTGTACTTGTCGGTGATGCCCCACGTCAGCAGCGCAACTGTGTTCGTACTGCCAAGTGTCAGATTCAGGTACTTCGCTTAGAGCTCGCCCACGGCCCTGTCACGCGTAGGCGCGTCGGCGGGCAGCGCGCGGTCGTTCACATCCATCTCGGTCAGCAGGACTTTCAGCCCAAGGCTTTGCACGTCACGCAGGAACTGCTCCAGGCCCGCGCCGTATACCTGCTTTTCGCCGGCCTTGAGGTGCGACTGGATGCCCACGGCGTCGATCGGCACATGGCGCGCCTGCATGCCGCGGACCAGCTGCAGCAGCGC
>CAXTRU010000427.1:1935-3073 GCA_964246665.1 uncultured Acidobacteriaceae bacterium | reverse complement strand
TTGGTGGCTAGTGGCTGGTGCTTGGTGGCTAGTGGCTGGTGCTTGGTGCTCAGTGCTTGTGGCTGGCGCCTGTACTCGTGCTTGGTGGCTGGCGCTTGTACTCGTACTTGGTGGCTGGTGCTTGGCGCTTGTACTCGTGCTTGGTGTTGTTTCACGATTTGTCGACTCGCTGCGCGTACACCGCGTACCCCGCGTTTGCAGTGCAAAACACAACAGCCGTCGCGCCCCTTTGCGCAACCTTCGCGTTCTTTGCGTCAGATTTTGCCCCAGTCCTCCCCCGCTAACAACCTGTACCCGGGCCTGTGCGGTAGTGATCGCGTGCACGGCCGAGACATTCGAGTTCCAGGGAACCAGATCTGAACGCTCGCACGCTAGCGATGAAACACATGGCGCCAGACTGGGTCTTTGTGCGCATAGCTCCGTTTGCAAGTCTCTTGAAGATTCGGCTTTTCCAGGCTGCGCATTGAGAAGTGCAATAGAGGAATAAATTCGAAATTGCTTGACAGCGGATTTGGCCGCGGCTTAGGCTTGCGCCCGAAATCGTGAGACCCCTTTCATGCACCTGCATTTGAGACGGGTGTTGCATGCAGTGGGCGCTGAACGCGCGACACGGATTTCGGGAGGCAGGCATGAGAGCAGGGCGGAACAGCACGATGCAGTTGCTATGGAGCTTGCCGACTATGAGCTTGATCGCGGCAACGGCCATGGCTCAGGGAAACCAGGGTTCCATCCGCGGCACCATCAGCGATCCGACGGGAGCTGCCGTAGGCGACGCCCAAGTATCTGTGGTGAGTGAAGCCACCGGCGTAGTGAAAGTGGTGCAGACCGACGCCGCAGGGTTTTACAGCGCCGATGCCCTCACTCCCGGCGCGTACACCGTGCGCATCACCAAGCCTGGCTTCGCGCAAACAGCGCTGCAACACGTGTCCGTGGATCCAGGACAGACCCGCGAGTCGAGCCTGAGCCTCAAACTCGGTGCGGATACACAACAAGTAGAAGTGACAGCGGATCAGATCGCCGTAGAGACGCAGGACTCCGGCTCAGGCGGAACCATCACGTCAAAGCAAGTGGAAAACCTGATGCTGAACGGGCGTAATTTCCAGTCGATGGGTCAGTTGATTCCCGGGGTGAGCAGCAC
>CAXTRU010000427.1:0-1925 GCA_964246665.1 uncultured Acidobacteriaceae bacterium | reverse complement strand
CCGGGAACAACCAGCAGACGGCAGGAGGACTGACGGGCGGCACGACCCTGATCGTCAATGGCGCTTCGATTGAGTACTCGGTGTACACGCTGGATGGTGTGTACAACATGAACACCGGCAATCTTGCAAATATCAATGTCCTGCCCATTGTTGATTCCATTGATGAGTTTCGCATTCTGAAGGACAACTACAGCGCACGGTATGGCCTGGCAGGCTCAGGGCAGGTGGTGGTGCAGACCAAGTCGGGCAGCAACACCTTCCACGGCAGTGCATGGGACTACTTCCGCAACGATGCACTGGATGCAAATCCTTATTTTGCGACGGTGAAGACGAAGTTGCGGCAGAACATCTTCGGCTATTCGTTGGGCGGGCCGATCACTATCCCGCACCTGTATAACGGCGACCGGACGCACAAGAGCTTTTTCTTTGCTTCCAACGAGTGGCGCCGCATCACCACAGGATCCACAGCGCAGGGCCTGGTGTTTACCGCAGCGCAGCGCGCGGGCAATCTGACCAACACAACACCGCTGGCCTTCAAGGACGCCCTCGGCCCGGCGCAGCTTGCCGCGCGAGGAGCGACGAACTGCATCACCGGACCGAACACCCTCAACCCGGCCTGCATCGACCCAAACTCCATTGCGTTGTAAAACGCGCTGGGGTCGCTGCCCAATAATCCTGGGAGTTCGCTGAACTACATCAACCAGGAGCCGCAAACCCTTGGCCAGGACAGCTACAACTACCGCATCGACCAGTATCTGACGCAGAACGAAGTCTTAACGGGGCGCGTGAGCTATGAACAGGTAAAGAACGGCATCCCGTATAACTCCTTCGGCGGATATATCTTCTCCTCAACCCCGACGACGTATTACACAACCGGCATGAACATGATGGTTCGGCTGAGTTCGACCCTGACGCCGCGACTGATCAACACGGCAACCGTGGCAGAAACCTACGACAAGCCGAGAATCACGACCAGCAACTACCAACTGCCTGCCGGAGTCGTGATCAACCAGGCATTCCCGAACGCCAACATCTTGAATAAGGCGCCGTCCATCAACTTCAGCGGCGGATACAGCGGGTTCGGTGCGGGGACGCCGCCGATCCACGCCTCTGACGGCGAAGGCATCCTGCAGGATGACGCCAGCTGGTCGAAAGGGTCGCATGTTTTGCAGTTTGGAGCGCTGTACATCGCCGGAGTCAAGAATCAGAACGTGTTTACGCAGCCCGGCGGATCGTATACCTTCACCGGAACACGCACGGGGGATCCGGTAGCGGATTACCTGCTCGGCCTGGACAGTTCCTACCACCAGGACAGCGGCCAGCGCAGCGGATCGTTTCACTACCGGCAGGGTGAAGTGTACGCACAGGATGATTGGCATGCGTCGCGGAAGCTAACCATCAACGCCGGCTTGCGGTGGGTGTATTTCTCGCCCAACACCAGCTCGGGAGACCAGGTGTCGTCGTTCTATGCCTCGCAGTACAACGCGACGCAGGCTCCCGTGGTGACGACAGGCGGCGGCTTCATCACCAATGCAAGCGGGGCTCCCTTGAACGCAGCAGGTACGCCCGCCAACTTGAGCACGGGGCTGGTCTTTGCCGGGCAGAACGGTACACCGGATGGCTTTTTCAACGCCAAGCTGAAAAACTTCGCCCCACGCGTGGGCTTTGCTTATGATCCAACCGGCGACGGCAAGACGTCCATCCGCGCGGGCTATGGCATCGGCTACTCCCGCCTCGCGGTGGAGGCGATCTACAACGCCTTTGGCCAGAACCCGCCCTACACGCAGAGCTCTAATATCAACTCCGGCACGCTGGAGAACCCGACGTCAGGCCTGGCCTCCGGTTTGACTCCGCAGACGCTGAACGCGGTAGGCCCGAGCTTTACGCCGTCGATGCTGCAGTCTTACAGCTTTTCTGTGCAGCGT
>CAXTRU010000426.1:0-3083 GCA_964246665.1 uncultured Acidobacteriaceae bacterium | reverse complement strand
GGTCACGATGGTGCTGGCGCCACCCGCGTTGATGAATGGACCGATGGTGTACGTGTTGTCTGACATGAAGTCGATGGGCGTTAATGTCGTGAAGGTGAGAAGCGGCGTGGAGCTTGCTTCGACCGCGGTCAGGGTGGCCACGGATGCATCGTTCGCCTCTGTGGTCGTCACCCGGTACACGGATCCGTTCACGGTGTTTGCATGCGCGACCCCGGCCGTAAACAAGCCAACGCACACGCCGAAAGACAGGGCAGATCGAATGAGCAGCATAGGTTTCATGGGAATGCCTCAACGTAAGATTTGGGCCCGCGAAGTGCACCTTTGACTACACCGAAGTGTCGTAGCGGAAGGGGCGTGAACGCCAACCTACGCTCGCCCATGCTCCACTTCAATCAACTTCGACCGGATGTAGTCAGAGAGCGGAATCCGGGCGCAGCTTTGACCCTTGAGCGACTCTGAGCCATTCAGCAGGTCAATCGCGTGTGCGATGACCGGCGTCGTGGCGCTCGCAAGCGTTCAGCGAAACAGGGATGGCAGACATCCGGTATTCTCTGTTGAACCTCATCTACGTCCCCATCAGGAGCCCCATGTCCTTCAGGAAACTTTCCCTGTTGTGTCTCATTGCCGCCAGTGTTTCTGTCCCTGTGAGCCTGCAGGCGCAGGTGGTTCTGGCCCCGCCGGTCCCACAGGTAGGGTCCTCGAACCCTGTTTCTCCCGAACCCAACGTGCCACGGCCCACAACAGTCCCCTGCACGGTCACGCTCTTCAGCAACATGGCCTTTAACGACTATTCGGCGCATCCTATCGCCTACACGCCTGCCAGCGGCTGCACGGGTCCATGGGCGCGCGTCGTGCTTACCGTGGACTTCACCGTCACCGCCGGCCGTCAATACGACCGCACCGGCACCATCTATCTCGGCAATACAAATATCTTCTTCGGCACCACGGCCGAGCCCCGCGCCGCGCTCTCGCCCTCATGGCACGTCGAACGCGACCTCACCGACTATGCCGCGCTCTTCACCACGCCGCAGACCGGTGCCGCCTTTCTCGGCAACATCTACAACTCCACCTACAACGGCGGAATCTATGGCACGGCCACGCTGCTCTTCTACCCGGCCAACGCTGCCAATCCGGCGCCCCTGACACCCACGGCCGTCCTTGGCCTTTCCACCAACAACCAGACCAGCTTTCTGAACACCACCACGGACACCCAGAGCGCCACCTTCCCCGCGCTTCCGCGCAACATCACACGCGCCTATCTCGACGTCATCTCGCAGTCGCAGGCCAGCGACGAGTTCTGGTACACCTGCGTCCCGAACAGCGTGGCGGCGGCGCTGCAGAACTGCGGCAACACGGCCTTCCGCGAGACCGAGGTCGCCATCGACGGCACGCCTGCGGGCGTCGCCCCGGTGTACCCGTGGATCTACACCGGCGGCCTTGACCCGTATCTGTGGGAGCCGATCACTGGCATCGAAACGCTAAACCTGAAACCTTATCGCGTCGACCTGACACCCTTTGCCGGTGTGCTATCCGATGGCAAGCCCCACACGGTTGCGGTCTCCGTCTTCAACGCCGGCGGCGGCTTTTCTGAGGCGTCCAATCTGCTGCTCTTCACCGATCCAAACAGCACCACGGTTACCGGCGGCCTCACGCAGAACACATTGGCACCAGAGCCCACACCGTCCATCGAGACCTACACGGGCACCGACGCGTACGGCGATGTCGTTGGCCCGGTGAACGTGCAAAGCTTCCGCGCGTGGCGGATCTCCGGATACGTCCTCACAGCCGCTGGGCGTACGGATACCACCATCACCGCCACCAATAGCTTCCGCAACCTGCAAAGCGACGACGTCGGCCCGACCATTTACCAACAGAACATCAACCAGGAAGCCGATCAGCAGGAAGTGACCACTACCACGGGCCCTTCAGGCACGACGCAGGTGACGCATCAGATCAGCTTCCCGCTCGTCGTGGATTACACGCAGGCCAACAACGACAATAACGACGGCGGTTTCTTTCTCGCCTCCTACGTTCACCAGCAAAAGGTTGAGCAGAGCCAGACCACGGTGAATGGCAACTCCACCCCGCCCGCGGTGACGCACGAGACCATGGAGACCAGCGACACGCTCCATTACAGCGCTGCCGGAGCGTTGCTCTTCCACGACAACAACACGTCGCGGTCCACCTTCGGCGGCAAGGATGCCAACTACAACTGCTACTTCCGCGACTTGACCGCAAACAACCTTGTGCTCAGCCAAGTCAACGACAGCACCTTCTGCTCAGCCGTGCAGTAAGGCCCCTTAGAACAAGCGAGGCCCCGGTCACACCGGGGCTTTGCCGTCTGCGCCTGTGGTCGCTAAGGGAACCGCCGCCATCTTCGCCGCTCCGCAACACAGCCGTGGGCTGCTGTCGCATACACTAGACACGACATGCATCGCACGCCCTTCCTTCTTGCCAGTCTGGCCCTTGCGGGGCCCTTGTCCTTCGCCCAAACCACGGCCGCGACCCACCACACACCGACTGGCGCGACGCATCGCACAGCCGGCACGCAGGCGGCTGCGGCGAAGCCTGCCGGTCCGCCCTGCGCGACGCTGCCCACCATCTCGCCTTCCATCCCGGCGCTGCCGGCCAGCGTCGGTTGCCCCAGGGTGATGTTTACCGTCTCCGATCGCCTGGACTACATCAACCCACTCGCCGACCGCTTCAAGACCACTCTTTTCAGCGAGCTCCCCGTCGTGATCTCGCTCGATTACGCCGACATCCTGCCCGGCACGGGCGAGCTCGCCAAGCCGCAGCAGTACTACACCGTCAAATACACGGGCTGGCTGCCGGACGGCACGAAGTTTGACAGCTCCGAAGACCACGACGAGACGAAGGCCGGGTTCACCTTCCCATACGGGGCCCATCGCGTCATCGCCGGCTGGGACCTCGGCTTCGAGGGTATGCACATCGGGGGGAAGCGGCGGCTCTACATTCCCTACCAGTTCGGCTACGGCGCCGCGGGCCAGCCGCCGAAGATCCCCGCAAAGTCGATGCTGATCTTCGACATGGAGCTGCTAAGCCAGAGCAGCACGCCACCGACT
>CAXTRU010000425.1:0-3086 GCA_964246665.1 uncultured Acidobacteriaceae bacterium | reverse complement strand
CCTCCCAACCGCCCTCCCACTAAACACCCATCAACCTCCTCGTCCACCCACCAAGCAGCCCCCAACACGCCACACAACCCTTCCAATCACCGCCCTCCTTGTCATCCCGAAGGGATCTGCGCTCTTCTGCTTCTTGTTGTCATTCCCGAAGGGGATCTGCGTTTGCGTCGCCTTTGTTGTCATTCCCGAAGGGAATCTGCGTTCTTGTTCCTTGTTGTCATTCCCAAAGGGAATCCGCGTTTGCTGTTGCCCCTGCGTTCCGCCCACCACCAATCCGGGCCAAAACGCGACCATAATTCCACCATCGCCGCCAAAACCTCATCAGCGCGGTCAACACCACGCCACCTCCCGCAACCGCTCCCTATAAGCTTTCCCGATGACTCACCCCTCACCACTTGCGCAGCGCCTTGCCACCTTGCTCGTAGCGGCCACATTGTGCCCGTCCGCGAGCGGCCAGTCACAACACGCCTCTGACGCGGTGCTTGCGCGAAGGATCAATAGTTCCCCAAGACTGCGTCTCAAGGAAACACAGCTTCCCTTGCACGCCAGCATCCCAGGTTGGGCCCTGGAAGCGGTCTCTGGCGTGGCTGTCGGGGAAGACGGAAACATCTACGTCATCCAGCGCGGGCCGGATGCGGATCCGATCGACGTCTTCGACCGGCAAGGCACACTTTTGCGGTCATGGGGCAAGGGCGATTTCGTGCTGCCCCACAGCCTACGACTTGATCCGAAGGGCAATGTCTGGGCAATCGATGCGGGAGCGTCGAAGGTGATCGAATACACGTCCACAGGCACAAAGCGGCTAACGATCACCCTAAAACCTGTCCCGGAAACCGTTAGTCCCTTCCGCGGCGCCACCGACCTCGCATTTACACCCAACGGCCACATCCTCATCACGGATGGGTATGGCAACGCCCATGTTCTGGAGTACACGGCAAGCGGCAAAGAGGTCAAGACCTGGGGCCACTTTGGAGCAGGACCGGGTGACTTTCACCTACCGCATGCCATTCAAATCGGCCCCACCGGTACGGTGTACGTGGCCGACCGGGAAAACGGCCGCATTGAGCTATTCAGCGCCGATGGACGGTATCGGCGAGCGTTCGAGGGGCTTGGCAAGTGCTACGCACTCCAACTCATCCCAGGAGCACTGTGGGTGACCATGGGACCGAACAACCAAGCCCCGGGGACGCCGGGTTGGCTCGTCAAATTGGACCCTAGCAGCGGGCGTATCCTCGGCCATCTGTTCCTCCCGGAGGAGCGCACCGGCCATGCTTTGGCTCTTCTCCGCTCCGGCGAGCCTGTCATCACAGCAGGTGCTGGAGTGCTTCTGCTCCGGTATACCGGCGGCGAAAGATCGTTGCATCACTGATGCGAGTGCCGCTCCAGAGGCGAAAGCTCTGCCTCGTCGAAGGCTGAGGCCGCCCCCGGCGAGAAGTAATCTCCTGTCTCCAGGTCTTCCAGAAGGGTGCGGTGAACCGGATTCCAGCTCAGGAGCTTGCGCGTGTAGGCGCTGGACACAGGGGGCATCGACAGCAAACGCCTTCGCGAAGAAAGGGTTCTGGAAGTGCTCTACGGCGTTCTCTACGGGAACAGACACCACCGGCAACCGGAGCTTGCGGCCAATCAGGTGTGCAATGGTTCCAAAGGTGACAGCACTCTCACCTGTACCGTGCAACCGACTGCCCACCGGGGCGTTCTCCACGGCAAGACGGTAAAGGCTCGCTGCATCCTGCCGGTGGACAGCGGGCCAGCGGTTTGCACCATCGGCGAGGTAAGCGGAGATGCCGGTGCGTCGTGCGGTAGAGATGAGGAAAGGGATAAAGCCGTAGTCACCTGGCCCGTGGACCGTAGGGGCCAGGCGCACGACGATGGCGCGAACACCCTTGGCGGTGAACCGAAGGCACGCCTGTTCCCCCGGGATCCTCTGCGCTCCAAGTGATTGCGAATCAGGCTCGTCCTGCTCTGTCGCAACCGTTCCGGCCAGCATCACCAGCGTTCCCGACGTCACCACCAACGGCTTGTTTGAGCTGGCGAGCGCCTGTCCCATGGCTTCAATCGCCGTGCAATCGCGTTTCGTCATACCCGCGGGATCGGAGAAGTCTCCTCCAAAGGCCATGTGGATGACCCCGTCAGTTTCCCGCGCACCCTCCGCAAGCACGTCGAGGTCGTCGAGCGAACCACGCAGCGTCTTTGCACCGAGTTCATGGAGGCGAACCGCAGACCGTTCCGAACGAGCTAAGCCCGTCACGGTATGCCCATGGGCGATGAGTTCGGAGATGATGGCGGGGCCGGTCTGTCCAGAGCCGCCGGTAACGAAGATATGCATGTGCAGCCTCCATCCCGAGGCTAAGGTCCCTACGATGTACGATCAATGCGGGCCAGTACAAAGAATCGTCGCGTGCGTACAACATTGATGGATCCGCTTTCCGACATTCTCGCCCTCGTGCAGCCGGTCACCTACGCCACCGGCGGGCTGAGCGCCGGGGACGACTGGGGTGTTCAGTTTCCAGCGCACGGCATGGTCAAGTGCTACAGCGTGGTTCGAGGCTGTTGCTGGCTGTCTGTCGAAGATGTCGAAGAGCCCATTCCCCTGCAGGCCGGAAGTTGTTTCCTGCTTCCCAAGGGTCGGCCGTTTAGCCTTTCCAGCGATCGCTCGCAACAGCTCACATCCTGGACGACGCTTTCACAACAAAGCCGATACAACGGCATTCTGGCGTTAACTCCAGGCAATGACTTCCTGATCCTTGGGAGCCACTTTCGGTTGGAGGGCGATGCACGGATTCTGCTGGACGCCTTGCCTCCGGTCGTTCTCCTGGAAAGCGAGGCGCAACGCGAATCGCTGCAATGGGCGGTAGAACGTCTTCTGCGAGAGATGCGGGACCCCAAGCCGGGCGGCACCTTCATCGCACAACAGATCGCCTGCACCATGCTTGTGGAGGCCCTTCGCTTACATGTGGCCGAAGGCACGCAAAGCCCAGGCTGGCTCGCCGCAATCTGTGATGTGCGCCTGCGCCCGGCGCTGGCTTGCATGCACCGGGACCCAGCCCGTGCATGGACGTTGGCCGCATTAGCCCATGCTTCAGGAC
>CAXTRU010000424.1:0-3113 GCA_964246665.1 uncultured Acidobacteriaceae bacterium | reverse complement strand
CCATGGGCGACTCGCAGGCCGACAGGACCTCGATGTCGGGCCGGGCGTTGCCGATGTAGCAGAAGCTTTGGCCGAAGTGCGACTGGAACGCCGCAAGCTTGTTGCCGCCGGCCAGGTTGGTCGACCCGTCCGAGGCCAGCACGCCGGCAAAGATGCCGAGGTGGTCGGCGACGCGGTCGGCGAGGGCGCGATCGGCGGCGGTGGCGAGATAGATGGCGCGCCCCTGGGCATGCTCGATGCGCAGCCACTCCAGCAAGGGCTTGTTGTAGGGCAGATGCTCGACGTCCAGCGTGACGGCTTGGGTGACGTGGCGCTTGAAAGAGGCCTTGCCCTCGCCGATCCAGCCGGGGATCTTGAGCAGGCCGGCGGGATGTTGGCGTGCCAGCGCGAGCACGGAGTCCACCAGGGTGTCCGATTTCACCAGCGTTCCGTCGAGGTCGACGCAGAGCGGAACGCCCGGACGCAGCAGAGGGGCCTGCCCGGTGCCAGCAAAGGCTGGATCAGCGGGTATCGGGATCACTTCAGGCGAGGCCATGGTCCCTCCGGGAACGGGTGTGGGGCGAACAGAACTCCCTACCAACTATATCGTCCGCAATCCTGAAACCTTTAGTGTCAAAGCTGTACGAAACGTGGCAGAAGGCGTTCGCGTCTAATCATCACGATGTTTGTGCGGTTCGGCTTTTGCCTTTTGGCTGGTTGCGCGCTCCCGTTGGGCGGTGTGGCGGCCCGCGCCCAGATGCACCACGTGGACGCACCGGAGCGCGTGACCCGGGCCGTGGGCGTGTATGAGTGGACCGGCGACCTGGCCAAACCAACGGCGGCGCGCTTTGTACCGGTGTCCCTCTATATCGATGGACGTTTCGAGGATGCAGGCCTGTACCTGGCGCGGCCAATCCCGTTTGCGCTGGAAAGCGGGGACCTGTACACGATAGAGCGGTCTGGCGAGCCCCAAGGTGTTCTGGACCTCCAGATGGCCGAGCGGGTGGTCAGCGGAAACGCCCTGGCCGACGACAACCCGGCAGGGGTGTGGTACGGATTCGGCAAGGTAACGCCGGAAGCTGCGCCCAAGGCCGAAGCGGCGCTACACAAGTCGGCGCACGTGGGAATGATCCAGTCCACGGGCAATTCAGCTAAGCCGACCGGGGCAAGCAGCACCAAGCAGACGACCGATACCGATGATGGCCGGCCACATATGAACCGGCGGGACTCGGCGAACGACAGTGGTACCGCCGGCAGCGGCCAAAGCGGCACGCCGGATGCGAAGTCGGGCAGCGGCTCGTCCTCGGGCACCCCGCCCCAAAGCAGCAGCAACAGCAGCGAGGACACAGACCGGCCGACCCTGGCACGCCGTGATCCCCCGCAGGACGCGGCCCGCAAGCGAACCGCGGCCGGGGGCAAGAAGGGCACGGCCAGCGTGAGCGCAGTGGGCCCGGCGCCCGGCGACGACCCGGACCGGCCGACCCTGACGCACAAAACCGCCGAAGACGCCACGGTGAAGGAGCTTACCGGGATGCCGGTCGACCTCCATCAAGCCGTTGCCGTGTCCGATCCGGTGAGCCGCGATCCGCATCCATTTGCGCGACCGTGGGAAGATGCCGCCGAACGCGCCAACATGCTGCAGGCCCTGGAAGCGCTCGCCAAGCCGCGCGTGGCGGCCTACCTGGCCGAAAACAAGCTTGTGCCGTCCACCGTACAGGTCGCCGCACCTACGCCGACGAAGAGCAACGAGGGCATCGCCGCCGCCACAGAAAACGGTGCCGGGGCGCCTCCAACGCTGCAGCGCGGCAAGCCCGTGGAGTACGGCGGGCAGGCCTCGTCAGCGCCATCCACTGCCCCCAATGGCACCACCAAAGCCAGAAGCACGCCAACCCGCGCCGCCCATGCAGCGAAGCCGGCGGCACCGGCTCCGTTGAGCCTGTATGACGAGCAGCTTTCCGGGTACACGTTAAGCTACGGCGGTCTGGCCACCTTTGTGTATACCGCCAGCGTGCCGACAGCCCGCACAGACGCAAGCACGTTGCCGCCGACGCAGGCGCATCCGACGGCCTTTGTGACGGTGGTCGCGCAACGGTTGCCTTCGGGTGAGCTGCAAGTGGCCCTGGGCGCCGTGACGGACAGCCAGCACCTGGACCGCAGCCCGCGCCTTCACCTGATCGACGCGGTGGATCCGGATGCCTCGCACCGGGCCAGCCTGTTGTTTGAACTGCGCGGAGCCAGCAGCCGCCAGTTTGCCCTTTACCGGCTGGTTACGGCGAAGGCGGAGAACACATTCACCAGTGCGTCGATTGAGTAGCTGCTCGCAGTATTCGTCGCACACTCGCCAACACCGGGTCGCGCATCGCTGCGCAGGGCGATGCTTCATAGATAGATCGAAGACGGCCACCTAAAACCAAGCAGCATGAGGTAACGAAGGCTCACTTCGACTTAGGAATTCGCTTCCTAGATCCAGTCTTGTATCTGTCCATGGACGCGACGGCCATCTCTGCGAAAGGAAGCAGTTCGGCTGCAGTGGCTCCATCTCGCGCGGCGACAGACATGCCGACAATGAGTGCGTGGATGAAGCCGGCGAGCGCAGCCGTATCCGTGCTGCTCGCCAGCTGTCCATCGTTTTTTCCCCTATCGAGGCGAGCTTTGATTGCCTGAGCGGTTTCCGCTCTCAGCGAGGCTGCATGCGCCGCAACCTCCTCGTGCTGCTTGGCGCAACGAATCAGTGCGGTTGACCGCATGCAGCCGTGCGGCAAATCTGAGCGTGTGAACTGCAGGATCAAGTCGCGCAAACTCTGTTCGATCGCTCTGGACACATCCGGTTCCTCTGCGAGCGGTCCCCGGACCAGGACACCGATCTCCTGCTGATACCACGCCAGCGCTTGCCGATACAGTTCTGCCTTCGAGCCGAAGGCAGCGTACAGGCTTTGCGTCGTGATACCCGTTCCAGCCGTGAGGTCCTGGACTGACGTGCCTTCGTAGCCGAGTTCCCAAAATAAAAGTGCAGCTTTCCTCACAGCGTTCTCTGTGTCAAAGCCTCTTGGACGTCCCCGTCCCCGTGGTGTGGCATTACCTATTGTCATAGTGATCGCTCTTGAAATACGGTCCGCCTGGATGTATTTTAGGAG
>CAXTRU010000423.1:2119-3125 GCA_964246665.1 uncultured Acidobacteriaceae bacterium | reverse complement strand
CCCCCGTGCGGCTCCACCGCGTGCGGGGACGGTCGCGGTGCCGCCGGCGGCGAGTTCGCCCACGGGCCCGCTGCAGACCACGCCGCCCGCGGACACGCCGGCCAACACCTCGCCTGCGACGCCTGCCCCAGCGAAGCCGGGCTCGCCGCAGTGACCGCAGAGTTGGAGCACCTGGGCCATCAGAGCCTGGGCGGCCGGCGTGTGCTGGTGACCGGAGCCGCGAAGCGTATTGGGCGGGAACTGGCGTTGGCGCTAGCCCGTGCGGGCGCGCATGTGGCCATCACGTATCGCGGGTCAGAGGCGGAAGCGCTGGCTACCGTGGCTGATGTGAAGGCGCTCGGCGTACGGGCGCTGGCTGTCGGCTGTGATGTGCAGCATGAACCTAGTGTGCAGGCGGCTGTTGCTTCGGTTGTCGGCGAGTTCGGCGGGTTGGACCTGCTGGTGAACAACGCCGGTGCGTTTGAGACGGCGCCGCTGGAAGCCATCACGACCGAGCAGTGGGACGCGATGTTTGCGACCAACACCCGCGGACCGTTCTTGGTGGCCAAGGCCGCGCATCCGCACTTGAAGGCGGCGCATGGCCGCATTGTGAACATCGGTTCGCTGGGCGGCCTGCATCCCTGGGCGACGCATGGGCATTACTGCACGTCGAAAGCGGCGCTACACATGTTGTCGCAGACGATGGAACTGTGTGGCGCCTGGGATGATTGTGACGAGCGGCGAAGCCAGCGCCGGGTATGAGTCCTTTGCGGCGAAGACCCCGATGAAGCGGAATGGGACGCCGCGCGATGTGGCGGCAGCGGTGGTGTTCTTTGCGACGGCGCCGCATTTCATTACGGGGCAGATGTTGGCGGTGGATGGTGGGTTGGGGTTATAGGCGATGTGTTTGCGGGGCCAGGGCTAAAGCCCTGCGATCCGGCCGGTCCCAGTCCGCGGGCTGAAGCCCGCGGCTACCCCCGTGCCCCAACTGAGGCAAAAGAGCCGCTACCTAGACGCGACACCTGTG
>CAXTRU010000423.1:0-2109 GCA_964246665.1 uncultured Acidobacteriaceae bacterium | reverse complement strand
GGGCTACACCGTTGCACAATCTGAGGCTATAGAGGCTGAAGCTTGCGGCTACACCGTTGTACAGTCTGCGGCTTAGAGGGCTGAAGCCCGCGGCTACACCGTTGCCAGTCTGCGGCTATAGAGGCTGAAGCCCGCGGCTACACCGTTGCACCATCTGCGGCTGTAGAGACAAGTGCCCGTGACTAGGCAAGCGGCTAGGCGCGGAAGAGGCGTTGCCACCAGGTCTCTTTGAACGGCATGGGGTCGCCAAGGTCCATGCCTTCTTCGTGCTCGGTGAGCGACTGCCCGCGAAAGACGGCCATGGGGTTGTCGCGGCAGAGCAGGTCGGCGTAGAAGGTGCCGTAGCGCTTGCTGATGGCCTCACGCGCCTGGCGCATGCGTGGCGGGCGGCGCTTGGTGTCGTGTGCGTCGGTGGCGATGAAGTGGGCCCAGCGGTTGGCCAGCATCTGCTCGGCCAGGTGCTGCGCACTGCGGCCCATGTGGCCCAGCACGCTGCCGGCGGTGATCTGCGTGAGCAGGCCATCACGGAGCCAGGGCAGCATCTTTTCCGGGTCGCGCTGCAGTACCGGGTTGCGTTCAGGATGGGTAAGGATGGGCGTCAGACCGGCCTGGCGGAGCTCGAAGAAGGTCTCCTTCAATCCCGGGGATAGGCTGTAGTCGGGAAGCTCAATGAGCAGGTAGTCGAACCCGTTGATGCTGTAGCGCTTGGGGTGCGCAATGGCGTCCTGAATGTTGTCGTAGTTGATGTGAAAATCGCAGCCGAGGCCGATCTGGAGGGGGATGTCGGCCTCTTCGAGGGCAGCGCGAAACTCTTCGCCGAGCACCAGGACGCGCTCCGGGTCAAACCCATACCGGTCACTTGCGTGAGGTATGCAGACGACGTGAGTGATGCCATCCGCGACTGCGATGCGGGCCATCTCGAGTGAGGTGGCCATATCTGGTGAGCCGTCGTCCAGGCCGGGAAGCAGATGGTGGTGCAGGTCGACCATCCCGATAAGGGTACCATCGGAGGAAGTGGGCTTTGCAGCGGGACAGCTACCGGGAAAGTTGCGGCATCACAGGCTCTAGACATCGTTCAAGAGCGATTCCCAGCGTAAGATAGCAAGGGCACAGAAGTGTTGCGACCCACGGCGCGGGTGATGCGTCTTTAGGAAGGGCAAGCAGGAAACGAATTCATGGCAGATACCACGACGACTGGCAGCAAACCTCGCGTTCTTGTCGCGGACGACGAACAGGTCATCGCCAACACGCTGGCGATCATTCTTAACCAAGCGGGGTTTGAAGCACGGGCCGTATACAGCGGCGAGAAGGCAATCGACGCACTGGACACCTTTCAGCCGGACATGTTGATCAGCGACGTGATCATGACCGGGATGACCGGCATCGAGGCGGCGATTCAAACACGCGCCAAGCTGCCAACCTGCAAGATTTTGTTGTTCTCCGGGCAGGCCGCCACAGCGGATCTGCTGGAGCGGGCACGCGCCCAGGGGCATGAGTTCGAGATCCTGGCCAAGCCGGTGCATCCGACCGATCTGTTGGCGAAGTTGAGGGCCTAGAGGGGCAGTGTTTCGTGTTGGCGCTGCTCGTCGCTGTTTTCGTCGCGGGCGCTGAAGTTAGCGGTTGTTCGGACAGACCTCGCAGAGTGGGCTAAAGCCAATCTTGTTCTGACCGGGATCACTGACTGTAGCCACCGACGTTGCTCATTCGAAGCGCTGCCTTTTGCCGGCGCAGGGTACCGCTCTACAGTGGCTGTCCGGCGCGCAGGCGCAGCATCTCGTTGCACTTGGTTTGGATGAGGTACTCGTAAAACGCTTGCAATGTGGCGTAGGTGATGCCCGCGTGGCCGTCCAGAACGGCGCCGCGGGCAAACATCATATAGAGCCACTTGATGAGCGGCCGGCCGGGCAGTTTGTAGAAGATCGCCTTTTGCGCGACGCGACGCTCGTGAAAATCCTTCGCAAGGAATGCCTGGCGGAGTGAGGCCGCGCGCACGGCGTCTCCGCTGGCCAGCAGTTCGGCTTCCATCGTGGAATAGGCGTTGTGCTTGGCGACCCAGTGGGCGAGGCCCTTGGAGAAGGCCAGGTGATCGAGCGGCGCGGCGAGCTCGCC
>CAXTRU010000422.1:1597-3126 GCA_964246665.1 uncultured Acidobacteriaceae bacterium | reverse complement strand
TCATGTAGGGTATGCCGTAGTTCACGGTGTTCCCCGCATCCGCCAGCACGTTGTCGGCCAGGCGCGTGCTGTTGCCGCGCAACTCATTCAGCCAATTCGCCGAAAAGGTGTGGATGTACAACAGCGTCGCCGCCGAGCTGAGCGGCTTGAACGGTACATCGTCAAGCGGGCGCGAGCCCGCGGTCCCGCTGGCACTCAAGTTGTCGAGCTTGGTGAAGTACACCGAACCTGCCACGAGATCCTTTTGTGTGGCCTGCCAGTCGATCCGTCCGTTGTACTGATTGCCGCGGCTTTGCGCCGGCACCCGCACCAGCACGTTTTCTAAATCGGGTACGCCGTCCAGCCCGCCGCCGACTTGTTGTTCCGTTGGGCCGAAGCCGGCCGCTGTTCCGGGCTGCGCGCTACCGGCAACGATGTTTCCGCTAGGAAAACTCCCTAACTGGGACACACCACCGGGCGTAAGAGAGCCGATGTCGATTCCGCCGTTGACCACGTTGCAGGCCGTCGCTGTGGGCGCGACGCCGTTCACCGCCGGGCCGGCGTTGTAGGTGTTGAAGCTTGTGCAACTGGGTGCCAGCACCGCAACAATGCGCGGCAACGATCCCGGATTGGCCACGATCTGCTCGGAAATGCCGCCGGCGCGTTGCCCCTCAATGGCGGACCTGTACTGCGGCGTTTCGACGTAGCTTGTGGTGAAGCTCGGATTGTTCTGCTTGTATTCCTCAAACGAGCCGAAAAAGAACAACTTGTTCTTGACCAGGGGGCCACCGATGGAGGCCGCCCAGGTGCGCTGCTGATTCTCGTTGCGCAAGGTGGGCGTGCCCGGTGCGGGGCCGCCGTACTTGTTGTAGGAGTTCAGCCCCGGCTGGTCATACAGAAAGAACAGCGATCCATGGGGTGTGTTGGTGCCGCTCTTCGTCACGACCTGAATCTGTGCTCCCGTATTGCGGCCAAGGCTCGCGTCATAGGAACTGGATAGGGTGGTGATGGCCCCGACGGCTTCTTCGTTGGGCGTTACCACAGCAGCGCCCCCGTGCGTCAGTGAGTTCGCGCTTACGCCGTCGATCATGTAGTCGTTGTCTGCCACACGCTGACCGTTGGCAGAGATCTGTACCTGGTTCTCGGATTGGAAGACGCCGGCGTTTGATCCACCCGGCCCGGCACTATTGGGAAGAAACACCGCTCCACCATTGCCGGACCTCGCCGCGTCGCCGGAGATCCCAAGCGCTGTGCGGAGCAGTTCGTATGGGTCAGCGCCAAAGGTTGGGAGGCGCTGGATCTCTTCGCTGTTCACGGTGGAGCCTATGCTGGCGTTCGACGTTTGCAGAACAGGCACCGTGTCGGCGTTCACCGTGACCGTTTGTGTCTCCGCTCCTGTTTGCAACGTTACGTTCAAGGTGCGGGGCGTTTCGGCTTCGACCACGACGTTGCTGACCGTGTTTCTTGCAAAGCCTGGCGCGGTGATCTCGACCGTGTAGCTGCCCGGCGCCAGTTGGCTGAAGGTGAACGTGCCTTCAGCACCGGAGGTT
>CAXTRU010000422.1:0-1587 GCA_964246665.1 uncultured Acidobacteriaceae bacterium | reverse complement strand
GTGCCGTTGTTGGTCAACGTGATCAAGGCATTGGGCACAGCCGCCTGTGTGGGGTCTTGTACGACACCGGTAAGGCTGGCGTTGAATTGGGCATGCGCAGCGGCGCCGCATGCCAACATCGCCACGGGTGCCGCCCAGCGCAGGACCAGGCTTGCCCGTTCTCGTGGTACCTGCTTCGTACGGCGGTCACCGCTCCAATCCATCAAAGTCCTCCACGCCTTGTATGTGGGCGCCAACAGAGAATCGCCAAACCAGTGTGGCAACAAACGCTTATTCGGGCAAACGTTTGCTGCGCAACGGACTATGAACGCTTCCGGATGCCGATGTCAAGACGGTCCGAGGCACAAGAGGCGACCGAAGACTGGTCGGTGCTAATGCTTGCCGGCCTTCGCCTTCTGTTCCAACGACCACGCCAAATTATTCCGCGCTAATGCGAAGTCCGGCCGAAGCGTTAGTGCTTTGTTGGCTGCCTCGATTGCTTCGTCCCAGTGCCCCATCGCCTCCTGCCCGGCTGCGATGTTGTTCCATGCCTCTGCCGATTGTGGGTCGAGGGTGAGCGCCTGCTGGGCGGCCTGGACGCTGGCGGCATAGTTGCCGGTGCGATTCAACGTTAGTGAGCGATTGATCAGGTCCGCCGCGGAGTCGCGGCCCGCCCTTGCGGGCAATGTGTTCTTTCCGCCTGCGGCCTGTTGCGAGAGGAACCAGCGCAGATTGTTGGCTGCGATCGTCAAGGATGGGTTGAGTTGCAAGGCATGTTGCTCCGCGGCAATGCCCTGCTCCCATTGGTGCAGGGCTCCGTGGCCGGCGCCGATGTTGTTCCAAGCCTCGGCGGAGTGTGGGTCAATTTTGAGGGCTGCCTCGGCTTGTGCGATCGACCGCGCAAACTGCCCGGCCTGGTAGGAGGCGAGCGAGGCATTGATCAGCGCGGCAGCCGGACTTGCTGTTCCCTGCGGCGCCCGGCCTTCGAGCACAGCCTTTGCCGGTACGTCATCCGGGATGATCGCCACGGTCGTCTGCGCCAGTGCCCTGGCCGCCTGAGTGTTGCCGGCTTGCGCGTAGGCGCTCAGCAGCAGATCGCGTTGCAGTTCACGCTGGTTGTTCAGGACCACTGCCGCTCCCAACTGCGCCGTTGCCTCGCCGAGCCGACCGCGGGACAGCAACCAGCGGCCATAGTATGCATGGGGCAGATCGTCAGCCGGCGAAAGGGCGATTGCGCGCTGGAAGTGAGTCTCGGCGGCGGTGTTGAATGCAGGTTGGCCTGTGTCGGCCAGCAAACCGTTTACGACGCCGAGGTTGATCTCCAGCGTCGCGTAGTTGGGCGTGTACTGCAAAGCACGATTGAAGATTTCGAGGGCGCCTTTGTAGTCGCCGGCGTTCATTCGGGTCAGGCCATAGATCATCAGCCCGCGGCCGTTGTGGGGAGACTTGAGGGCGTCATCGGCCCATAGGCTGGCCTCGTCGTGCCACACGGCATTGCGGCGGTGCGCTCCAAAGGCGTACCCGCAGAGCACAAGCGCGCAAACAGCGGCCGTGATGCGGGGCAGCCAGGGGGAAGGTGTCCTTTGTGCTTTTTGACGGGTTGCGATG
>CAXTRU010000421.1:0-3146 GCA_964246665.1 uncultured Acidobacteriaceae bacterium | reverse complement strand
GCGCGACCTTGATGTCTTCTTTCGGCCTACCGTGGAGTACGCGCAGGTGCTCTTTCGCGCTCTTGAGGCTCTCGGGGCTGCGATGCAGGGCATGGACGCAACGGACCTGCTGAGCGACGCGGAACAGTATCAACTGGAGACGGAACACGGTCGCATCGACTTGCTGGCCTCCATCGGCGAGATGAGTTTCGATCAGGTTTGGCGGAACAGAGTTGATGTTGTGATCGACGGCGTGGGTGTGCACTTCATCTCAAAGCGAGACCTGATTGCGAATAAGCGGCAGGTCGGGCGATTGATCGATTTGGCCGATGCCGAGCGGTTGGAGATGTCCGACGATCCGGAGATACTCGAGCTTCCGGAGTAGGCGGTGCACCTGACGTCGGGGCTGGTTTTGAGTTCTCCCATACAATCCCAACATGTCCATGCGCATTGGCCTTGGGTTTGACTCGCACGCGTTCCATCCGGGCGTGCCGTTGGTGATTGGTGGGTTGAAGATTGAGCATCCGGAGGGGCTGGCGGGGCACTCGGATGGAGATCTATTGCTGCATGCGGTGACCGACGCACTGCTGGGCGCGGTGTGTGCGGGGGATATTGGGACGTTTTTCCCGCCGAGCGACGAGCGGTGGAAGGGGGCGGATTCCACCGTGTTCCTGAAAACGGCGCTCGAAGAGGTGGCGCTGGCCGGGTACAAGATCGTCAACATCGACTGTGTGCTGGTGATGCACCGGCCGAAGATTGTGCCCATTGCGGGCGACATGCGCGAGCGGTTGGCGGACCTGCTGGGATTGGCGATGAACTGCGTGTCGATCAAGGGCAAGACGCCGGAAGGGCTGGCGCAGGATGGGACGGCGGTGTGCCATGTGGTGGCGCTGCTGGAGGCGATCAAGCTGCCGGACGAGCACAAGAAGCTGACGATGGAAGCCGATGTCCCGGCGGAGGAGATTGAGACCGTGGTGAGCACGCTGGTGAGCGATGTACATGACATCAGCGCGCTGGGGCGTAAGGTGACGGTGTTCGATCCGGATGATCTGACGTAAAGACGGAGGGTCTAGCCCTATGAGCTACGCCCTACACGGGGCAGACGCCCGAAGACGCCGACAGGCTAAGGCCATATCGAGAAGTGAATCCAATCGCGTTCGCTTTCTCGCGGTGATTCTGTCTGTGTTGACGGCTTTCGGCCAGCAAGGCACCTCGTCATCGGTGCTTCGATTGAAGCTTCCTGAAACGGTAGCTGCGGTTCAGGCAGGGTCGCCCGGTGTGCGGATCACGCATACTTTTGGTGGAAACGTCGGCGTTTCGTATTGGAGTGTGGCGACTCCTGTGCATCTGATCGGCGGCACGGAAACTTGTACGTTCGACCTTCTCCTTCCCAAGCTTCCCACAGGTGCGGCGGTTTTAACCGGAACGCACAAGGAAGTTATGAATAGCTTTCAAGTGGATAGCTTCGGCCCGATGGCTGAGGCCCGCGCCTTCGCCGCTATCAACCGGGTCGGTATGGGCTTGCAGTCACATGGCTGGGTGCCAACTGAAAACGTCGTTCAGCCGACACAAGCGCAGGTACATGCCCTGCTGCGGGGTGGGTCAGGTGTGATCGTTCGTGAGCTGCGTTGCGGCTCCGCGCAGCTCAGCTTTTCCATGATCCAGAACGGAGGACATTCAGCCTCGGTGACGTATCAACTCTTGTATGACCATCAGGGGTGAACGACCTAGCAGCTGGTGGGGATCGTCGAGGCTGGAGCGAGTCTCTTGCGAGAAGGGCGCGATCAGTTTGGTGTGGGTGGCTCGATGTAGTCGACGACCAGCACTGGGACGGACGCATGGGCGCTTTGGAGCTTGACGCCGAGTTGCTCTTGCACTGCGGCGAAGAAATCTGGGTCGTTGCTTTCGATCGTGGAGGAGCTGTCGTGCGGCGCGAAGTGGAGATCGAAGTCATAGGCTCCAGGCGTATCGGTCTTATCGAGGACGGTGCGCTCTGCGGGAATCTCGAGGAGGCTGGCGAGGAAGGAGAGAGGAACGCTCTTGCCGGACAGGCGTCCCCGGTCAAAGGTCATCTCACCGTGTTCGGTGTTGACCGCGGGCTTTAGCCGTAGGCCACCCTTGGCAAGGGTCATCGTGTAGACGTCGCGCTCCCTTGTTTCCCAGTGCACGCGAAGATGGAAGCGATCTGCCAGGAGGTTCTGCATCATAAGCATCTCGCCCGTGCTTTGGCGTGTGCCGAACGCGGCGAGGGTGTCCTTCATGGAGAGGTTTGAGAGCTTCTTGAAGGCTGGGACGTCGTCTGGGTCGACGCGGCCGATGATGTCGTAACGGGTAGACCGTGCCCAGTCGGGAAGGCCGAGCAGCTGGTCTTCACGGAATGGCGTGATGCTCATGTTGTAGCCCTCGGAGATCAGCTCGCGGAGGCTCGTGCCGTGCTCGTTGATGCCGTTCGGCTGGTCGTTGTTGTAGAACCCTCCGGGCCGGTCAGGATCGCTGACGTGGATGGAAACCGTCGCCCACGGCAGAGGGGGGCCACCCGGGGGCTGGGAGGTAGGTGCCGCGGCGGGTCCCTGCAGGACGACGGAAAAGAGCAGCGGGAGCGCGGTGAGCCAGGGCAGTGTCATGCAGAGAACTCCGAGGGGCGATATGCCATGGACGAGGCGCGGATTGGTTACGTGAGCGCGGGGCCGTTGAAGGGGTCTTCGAGGCTTGGGCTTTGCGGGCTGAAGAGTTGGGCGCCGGCGTCGGTGATGACCATGCAGTCTTCGACGCGGATGCCGTATTTGGCGTGAAGATAAATCCCGGGTTCGTTGGAGAAGGCCATGCCGGGTTTGAGTTCGGCGTGGTTGCCGCCGACTAGGTAGGGCGCTTCGTGCATGTCGAGGCCGATGCCGTGGCCTACGCGGTGGAGGAAGACGTCGTAGTTGGCGGGGAAGCCGGCGCTGGTGATGACGTTGCGGGCGGCGGCGTCGACGGCCTGCATCCGAGTGCCGGGCTTGGCGGCCGCGAGGGCGGCGGATTGGGCGTTGCGGACGGTGTCGAAGATTTTGCGCTGCTCGTCGGTGGCTTTGCCGTAGACCCAGGTGCGGGTGATGTCGGAGGTGTAGCCTTCGACGGTGCAGCCGTCGTCGACGGTGACGATCTCGTTGGGGTGGATGGTTTGCGGG
>CAXTRU010000420.1:0-3165 GCA_964246665.1 uncultured Acidobacteriaceae bacterium | reverse complement strand
TGTGATACCACGGTTGAATTGACGGGTCAGCTCGGCCTGGAGCGAGTTGTAGTCGGAAGTCGCGAAGTTGCCACGTGCGACTACGGGACCCATTGCAGGATTTAAGCGCCGAGTAGCTGTCGTACCGTTCGAGGGAGTGAAGTAGTTATACTGCCGGTTAGCGAAGAGTTTGACCCCGCGACTCCCGACGTAATTGGTAGTCAGCTTGAGGCTGAGTGGCAGTTCCCGCTCCATACCGAAATTAAACTGATAGGTATATGGATTTACGAGATTGTTAACGACGCTGGTGGCAGAAGCAGTTAAGGGATTGATGACCGGCTTTAGTGTGGCGATCAAACCATTGGAATTTGTTAATCCATCGCCGCCTGTCGCCTGTGCGGTCTGCGCAATTGCATTCGGCGAGCTCTGGGCTGCGTTAACCAGAATATTCGAGAAATCGCTATCGTAATAAACGCCGAAGCCCGAGTGAAAGACCGTCTTACCGTCAGCGAAAAAACCGAAGTGCGGTACGTACGCAAAGCCCGCACGAGGTGAGATGTTGTTGTAATCGTTATTAATTTTATAGACCGTTGCTAACGGCACCGAAAGCACAGTGGACGGATTAATGCCGGGATATGGCAAAGAGTTCTCAGGATCGGTGAGATAGTCGTACCGTGCGCCCAGATTCAACGTCAGCTCCGACGTTAGCTTAATGTCATCCTGGATAAAGTATGTCTGACGCCAGTTCCGGGGATCAACACGAGTCGGGCCAAAAGTGATAGTCGCCGAGCCGGCGCTTCCAAGGTCGTTGTTCAGGAACTCGCCAAGTGACGATCCGAAGGACCCCGTAGCAGAGTACGCCAGCGTGCCGATAGCGTTCTGCGACACCTGCTCCTTCTCGATCTGATGACCTAGGTCGACACCGGTACGGATCGATTGCCGGCCTAGGCTTAGGCCGACCGTGTCCTGTAGTTGGTACAGATCCTCCGCACGGCCCTGAGGCAGGTTCTGATTGGGCCCTAAGTTCGGAATGGAATTTCCCGCAAAAGACAACGTAGGAGTTGAGTTTAGGGGATTTGCCAGTGTCGCTGGGGTAAACACAAAGGCAAAGTTCACTCTGGTCTCTGAGATCCGGGCCTCATTCAGGATTCTTGGACTGAACACGTGTGTCCACTCTGCCTGGGACAACTCGGCGGCACCGCCCTGCTGCGAGTCGAAGCCTGGAAGCGACGGATTATTGCCGAAGTCAGGCGTCAGAAAGCTACGATCATGAATGTAGCGGACGTAGTAACTGTTTTTCTGCGAAGGTGTGAAGTCAACGCGCGTCGTCCACTGTGTGTCCGTGTTTTGCTCAGGCACGGACGGGCGCTGGAAAAGGCCTGTTTAAAGATTGCAACCCGTCTGGCACGGACCACCGGGCACAACAACGCTTAACTGCTCGTAGTAGGGTTTGCTCGCGCTGGCCACCGAAGTGTCCTGAAAGCTTTTCAGGTAACTGTAGTTCGAGAGATAGTTACCGAACAACGTCGCTTGCTGGGCCGGAACTCCACCCTGCGCCGCGATAGATTGCAGAACTGCAACTCCTGTCGCATCCGGCAGTTCTTGACGACCTACGAGGGTCTGACCATAGTAGCGCTGCCACTGCGATCCGCCGAAAACGAAAAGCTTGTCACGTAGCAGCTTACCGCCGCCTGTAAAGCCAAAGGTGTGTCGGTCAAACCGCGTCTTTGTAACAGGTCCAATCGCCTTTGATTGCCGCTGCGTTCCGGACAATGCATTTAGGCCGGAACCCGTATACCGTTCATACGCCGAGCCGTGGTAGGTGTTGGTTCCGCGGCGAGTAATCAGATTCGTCACAGCGCCCCCGGCGCGTCCGTACTCCGCGGATGCCGAGTTCGACAGCACAGCGACGGTCTCGTACATGTCTGGAATGTCCGGCTGAAACGCCTGGCCTTCGATGGCAACGTCGTTATCTTCCTGGCTGTCCAGCAGGAAATTGTTGGCACGAGGGCGCGCGCCGTTGGCGGAAAAGATCTGGCCCTGAGCGCCTGCTCCGGAACCTGGCTGCGTAATGACCTGGATACCCGGAAGCGTGGTGGCCAACTCGATCGGGTTCAGCGAAAAGATGGGCAGTTCGTGGATCTCGGTTGCATCCACAATGCCCGTGATCTGGCCATTTTCCGTGTTGATGCTGTTGGCCACCGCCTGAACTTCAACAACATCCTTCGCCGCGCCCACGTTGAGCACAACGTCTAACGAGCTCACTTCGGACGAGTTGACGACGACGCCCTTTTCGCGAATAGTGTCGAAGCCCGCATCGGCTACAGTCACGGTGTAGCGGCCCGGCGGAACAGCCTCAATGCGATACGCGCCGTCGTTCTTGGTCTTACCGTTACGAACTTCGCCCGTGGCCTCATTCGTGATGGTCACGACCGCATTGGGCAGAACAGCGCCGGATTTGTCTCGAGCGACGCCCGCAAGTATGCCTTGGCTGGTTTGCCCATATGCTGGTGCGAGCATCGCAGTAGCTACTAGAGGCAAAGCCCCCTCAGAAAAACAGACTTCATGCTTCCACCTTTGCAGGGAATCCTCATCCTTAACTCTGGGTGACGCAGCTGGTTGTGAGGTGTTGCCCTGAATATAGCAAGCAAAGGTCCGAAGGGGAATCCTTAATATGCGGCTAAAGTCGCATCACGCCTATGTAAATTGAGAGAAGATCGAGACACGATGTACGGATTTCCGGATGCGCCACCGGAACCTAGTTCCGAGAGCTACAGATCCATGCTCTTGAAGCGGCCTTCGGGAATCGCGCGAATGATCGTCATGATCACGCGCCAGATGCCGGGCACATACAGCAGGTCCGGGCCTTTTGCGCCCTTGTCTAGCGCTTTCACGATGGTGGCGGCCACCTGGTTCACGTCGGCAAACTTTCGCTCGCCCTTCATCCCCTCGGTCATGGCCGTCTTCACCGGACCTGGCTTGATGGTGATCACCTTCACGCCTTCGCGGTCGACCCGATTGCGCAGGCCGTCAACAAAGGTGCTCAGGCCTGCTTTGGATGAGCCGTACACGTAGTTCGACTTGCGCCCCCGCTCACCTGCAACCGAGCTCAGCACGGCCAGGGTGCCGGCGTGGCGCTGCGCGCAGTAGTTGGCCAGCCAGGTGAGAAGGCTGGCAGGTGCGACG
>CAXTRU010000419.1:0-3165 GCA_964246665.1 uncultured Acidobacteriaceae bacterium | reverse complement strand
CAACATAACCTCGCAACGATCCGCAAAGTGCGGCGCCACTGACGTGCGCACGGCGTCCACCGTTTCCAGCAGATCAAGCGACCGGCTAATGCTGGGCCCCATGTGCGCCAGCAGGCGCAGCATGCGTTCGGAGTGGCTGGACCGCACCAGCGATCCCACCAGGTTTAGCAACTCCTGCGGGTGCACGGGCTGGGCGATGTAGGCATCCGCCCCACCCGAAAGGCCGACAGCGCGGCGGTCCGGGTCCGCAAAGCTGGCTGAGACCTGGATTACCGGGATGCTGCCGTACACCGGATGCTGCTTGATCTGCCGGCAAACCTCGTAGCCGCTCATGTCGGGCAGCTTGACGTCCAGAATGATGACGAGCAACTCCGGGTCGAGCTGCGAGAGCGCGGCCCGACCGGTTGCGGCCTGGATCGGACGATAGCCTTCGCGCTCCAAAATGCGGCACATCGCGTAGCGCTGCTCTTCCGTGTCGTCCACATACAGAATGGGCTTGTCGTTTTGGATCATCCGAGGCTGCTTCCCTGGTGCAAATTGCTGAGACCCACGTCCAGCAACGCACGCTCCAGCACCACCCGCTGCTCTTCGCTGGACGTGTTCTTGCGGCCCAGCACCTCCACATCAAGCTCGGCCAGCCAGGAGCGTTCCGCGTCGTTCAGCGGCTTGGACGTGATGATCAGCAGACGCAGATCTTTCAGTGTAAGGTCGCGGCGCAGCTCCTCGGCGACCTCCATCCCCGTAAGCCCGGGCATCACCACATCAAGAATCGCCAAGGCGGGCCGTTGCTCTCGAATGAGCTCCAGGCCTTCCCTGCCATTGACGGCCTCCACGATCTGCGCGGTGGTCAGGTTGGTGAGCTGACGGCGCAAAAGATAGCGCGCCACTTCGTCGTCATCCACGATGACGATCACTGGCTGTGCAGCGGCCTGCGCGGGTTCCGGCTCAGCGGACGCGGCATTCCCCGTAGCTCCGATAGGCAAGCGGATATAGAACTCGGAGCCTTTGCCCGGCACGGAGTCAAACCACATCTCACCGCCCAACAGCTCCGTGAACTTCTTGGCCAGCGGCAACCCGAGCCCGCTGCCCCGGTGCTTGACGGCGCCGGCACCCCCCAGCTGCACCCACTCCTGCAGCACCGCTTCCTTGTTCTCTGGAGCAATGCCAATGCCTGTATCCGCGACCTGAAAAACCACGGACCGCCCCTCCTGCCGGGCGGACAGGACCACTTCGCCTTCTTCGGTGAACTTCAAGGCGTTGGAGATGAAGTTGCGCAGGATCTGCGAGAGCTTCCCTTCATCGGTTACAAGCTTCAGGTCGCCTTCCGGGTCCTTCACACGGAAATCCACACGCCCCGTCTGCGCGATGGGCCGGAACATGCCACGCAGCGCGGAGAACACGTCCGCCACGGACACCAGGGCCGGTTGTACCGAGATCTTGCCGGCTTCCACCTTGGCCAGATCGAGCAGATCATTGACCAGGTCCGTGAGATTCTGCGCGGAGCGAAGGATAAAGCCGACCTGCTTTTCCTGCTCGGCGCTCAGGTCGCCATCGGTGTGTTGCAGCAGCAGGCGCGCCAGGCTCACGATGCTGTTCAACGGCGTGCGCAGCTCATGCGTTACCGCGGACAAAAAGCGGCTCTTCATGTCGTTGGCCTGCTGCACCGCTTCCGCCTTGTCTTCCAGCTCCGAGTACAGCACCATCACGCCGCGATTGGTCTCTTCCAGCTCCCGGTTCAGCCGCTCCAGCTCGGTTTCCCGCATCCGCAGCTGCTCCAGCAGTTGCATCAGCTCCTGGTTCTGGTCCACCAGCACGGTGACGGCATCGCCGGAGCGCGACGCGGTGAGCGCCTGCAACAACTCCGTATCGCTGGGCGCCTTTCGGCCACTCTCCACGCTGATGTTCTTTACCAGCGTGACCGTGGTGCCTTCCGGACTGGTTTGCACATCGAAATGATCGCTGAGCCGCTTGGCGCCCATCATGCCAAGCCCCATGCCGGTGCTCGACCGGTAGGTGCCGTCCCAGATTTTGCCTAGGTGCGGGATGCCACTGCCTGCGTCCTGCACAACCACGCGCAACGCCGGGCGCGGCACACGTTCCACATGAAACTCCACCTTGCCGCCCCGCGCGTAGGTGTACGCATTGCGCACAATCTCCGACACAGCCGTTGCCACGCGCGTCTGGTCCTGCCGCTCCATCCCCAGCAGACCGGCGATCTCCGTAGCGCGCCGGCGCGCCAGCAGCAGGTCATTCTCACCCGCGATGCTGACCGTCAACAGCGGGGTGCCCGTTCTCTTCGTCTCGCTCATAGACGCACCGCCAGCACCGTAGCATCATCGCGTCCACGGTTAAAGTCCCGGTGGAGCACCGCCGCAATCGGGGCGGGAGCCGCGGCGATCAGCCCCGGAAACTTGCTCAGGCTCCAATGGGTCGAAATGCCGTCAGAGTGCATGATCAGCAGGTCGCCCGCCTGGAACGGATACGGGTACGCCCGAATTTGTCGTGCCTGGTGCCCCACCGTGCCGTTCAGCGAGATCAGGTTGGTGACGCGCTCCGCCGTTTGCAGACTGGCGGAGATGTTGCCAACCCCGCAGAAGGACGCCGTCTGCGCTTCGCGATCGAAGCCGATCACCGCCAGCGCCGCGCCACGGGTGCTTCGCAGCGAGCCGTGCATCTGCTGCACCAGCGCCACTGGGTCTGTGGTTTCGGTGTTGAGAAAGATGTCCACCGCCAGCGTCGCAGCCTCGGACGCCTGCACGCCATGGCCGAGACCGTCCGCCACAAGATACAGCTCCTGCCCGCCGGCGCGCTTGCAGGCCCACCGGTCGCCGCTTACCGTCTCGCCCCGCATCGCCGTACACACCACACCCGGCAGTGATGGCATGGGGTCTTTCGCCGCGAACGAAGCCGCGACGACGGTGCCCTTACCCGGCCAGGAGTACGCCTGCACACTGTCCGACCGTCTTCGAATCGAACCCAGGCCAAGCCCCGGCGTCGACCCCGACGAGTAGCCGTCCTCACTGCAGTCCATCAGGCTTGCCATGCCCGGCCCCGCATCCACGGCGAGCAGCTCCAGCGTACCCACGTGAGTAAAGGAATTGAGCAGCAGAAGCCCACCCTGGGCGTGGTGCAGCAGGTTGGTGGAAAGCTCCACCGCCACAAGCT
>CAXTRU010000418.1:0-3181 GCA_964246665.1 uncultured Acidobacteriaceae bacterium | reverse complement strand
GGTCTTTGTGGCTGCGTAGACGAACGCAGATTCCCTTCGGGAATGACAACCAGAAAGCAACTGTACGACAGTCGCACATGCGAATCGAGCCGCCGCCGCAGCAGCAGCAGCCGCAATTGCAAGTGCAGCGACAACGGCGATCGCAGGTGCAGCGGCGGTAGCGCCCAGGTCGTAGCTGCGGGAAAGTCCACTGTAGCTGCCGCCGCAGCAGCAGCCGCAATTGCAAGTGCAGCGACAACGGCGATGGCAAGTGCAGCGGCGGTGGCGGCCTGGTCGTAGCTGGGGGATACGCCACTGTAGCTGCCGGCCGGAATGGTCCGGCAAGACGTTTAGAACTCGCCGGGGGTGGGACCTTTGGCTTCGTGATTGACCTTGAAGCGGTAGGTGAGCTGGAGGTAGCCGAGGGTCAGCGGTGGGGACTTGGCGCCCTGCACGAGGACGCGACCGGGAAAGAGGTGACCGACGCCGACCTGCACGTCAAGGGCATCGCGAAAGATGTGGCTGCCGGACGCGTCGAAGCCCTGGCCGATGTCGTTGTTCGTCCAGCCGGCGGTGGGGACCTTGAGGTACGTGCTGCCCGCGCTGGCGTAGACGTTGTCGCGGGTACTGGCGACGTGGAGGTCCTCGCCTTGGAAGAGCAGGGTGAGATTTTTGCGGATACCCATGTCGAGGTTGACGCGGGTTTGAGTGATGTTTTCGAAGCCGAAGACGTCGACCAGGCCGAAGGCGTTGTGGTTGGACGGATTTTGCTGGTCGTAGGTGGAGATGCGCTCTCCGTTGCGGTGCGGGTTGCCGGTGGCGTAGTCGTACTCGCCGGTAAGGCGTGGCTTGGTGGGCAGGGTGTTGAAGCGGTAGCCCAGTTTGGCAATCCCGGCGCCGGCGTGGATGGAGTCGTTGGCGTAGGAGCCGCGCTGCAGGTCGCCCGTGAGGTCGTAGTCAAAGCCGCCGGGGATCTTGCCGTTGACCTCGGCGCCGAAGGTGGTTTCGAGCTCGCTGCCCTTGGTGTTCTGCTGGCTGGTGACGGTGCGGATGGCGCGAATCAGGACAAAGGGCTCGATTTCGGTATGGGGGACGACGCCTGCCAGGTCCAGGACGGCGCCGTGAAAGGTGAGACCGGCGCCGTGCTTGTCGAGTGACGAAGGGTGGATGGCGACAACGGAGGTGCTGAAGAGATCGAGAAAATTGGTGTTGGTGAAGCCGTAATGGCCGCGGAAGCCGTCCCAACTGCGGCTGTTGTTGGTCCAGTCGCTGATGCCGACGACGCGCTCGTTGCCGTAGCGCAGCAGCTGACGACCGGCGATGAGGTGAAGCTTGTCCGCGTGGATGTCGGCGTAACCCTGAAAAAGATCGAACACATCGCGCATGTTGGCAGCGACAGAGGGCAGCGGCAAGCCGAGCGCGTGCGTGTCCTGGAACTGCAGGTAGCCGGTGATGAACTTGACGGGCCGCACTTCAAGGCCGCCACGGGCGCGCGTGAGGACGTAGATGCGGTCATTGGCGGAGACCTGGGTGTACGAGGTTTGGCCTTCCAGGCGGCCGCGGAGTTCGAAGTCCAGCGACATCCATGGCGGCAGCAGAGGCAACTGGGACGGTGCCGTGTTGCCGGAAACCTGTGGGTATTCGAAGTAGGTTGGCTTTTGGGCGTGGGTTGCCGGCGCAGAGCCGGTGAGGAGGGAAGCCAGGGCGACGCGTACGGCCCCTTTCCCCATCCCGAAGCTTGGGCGGCGGCGTGCTGGTGAGGACGAGGCGACGGTCGCGCGAGAGGCGCAGAGGGCAGAAAGGCGCAGAGGTGAAAGCTTCACGAGTGGCATCCAGAGGAGCAAATCGGCGGTGCAAGGACACGTGCTCTCTCGTGCGCGCCGCGTCCGCATTGATACACCGGTCTGCATACCGCTGTCATCCGACGACGGGCGGATTCGGACGCTGCCCGAGGTTCGAGGAGGTAACCGTGTCGGCAGGTGCCTTTGGTATGCTGTGCCTGTCGCTTCTTTGGATTGGGAAACAGCGTGTTCGCCCTGCGGCACAGGGAAGGGCTGCGGGGTAGGACTTTCGACGATGGCACGAGTTGTCGTGATCGGGGCAGGCGCCATGGGGTTGGCAGCTGCGTTTCGGGCCGCTCGTAACGGGCATGAGGTTACGGTGCTGGAAGCCGCACCCGAACCCGGTGGCATGGCGGGGCACTTCGACCTTGGGGGCGTGTCGCTGGAGCGGTTCTACCACTTCGTTTGCAAGACGGATGAGCCGACGTTTGCCCTGCTGGAGGAGTTGGGATTAAGCGATCGGCTGCATTGGCGTAAGACCAGCATGGGCGTCTTTACCGGCGGCAAGCTGCATGCGTGGGGTGACCCGTTTGCGCTGCTGCGCTTTCCGTTTCTGAGCCTTTGGCAAAAGGTGCGTTACGGCCTGTTTGCGTTTGTGTGTGTGCGGCGCAACCGTTGGGATGCGCTGGAGCATGAGACGGCGCGGTCCTGGATCGTGCGTTGGTGTGGCGAAGATGTGTACCGGCGGTTGTGGAAGTCTCTGTTTGACCTGAAGTTTTACCAGTACGCGGAGAACATCTCTGCGGCCTGGATCTGGACACGCATCCGGCGCATCGGGCGGTCGCGACGGAGCCTGTTGCAGGAAGAGCTTGGATTTATTGAAGGCGGCACGATGACGCTGATCGACGCCCTGCGCAGCGATGTGGAGCGGCATGGCGGCATGGTGCTGGTGGGCACGCCGGCGCGGCTTGTGCGAGTGGACGATGGACGCGTGTGTGGCGTGGACGCGGAGGGTGAGTTTTTCAGCGCGGATGCGGTGATTTCGACCGCGCCGACGCCGCTGGTTTCGGCAATGATTCCGGACTTGCCGTCGGCCTGGAAGACGCGTTATGACGCGATCACGAATATCGGGTGCATTTGCGTGGTGTTTCGGTTGGGGCGATCCGTGTCGCCGCACTTTTGGGTGAATGTGTCGGAGCCGGATCTGGAGATTCCGGGCATTATTGAGTTCACAAACCTGCGCGATGTGGGTGGGGACACGGTGATGTATGTGCCGTACTATCTGCCGGTGACGGAGCGGAAGTTTCGCTGGACCGATGAGCAGCTGGTGGCCGATGCGTTGGCGTGTTTGCAGCGCGTGAACCCTGCGCTGCAGCGGGCGGATGTGAAGGCGACCAAGGTGGCGCGGCTGCGCTATGGCC
>CAXTRU010000417.1:0-3185 GCA_964246665.1 uncultured Acidobacteriaceae bacterium | reverse complement strand
CCCAACTTCCGCATCTGGTTCCCGAGAGTCAACCGTGTACCCGTCCTTCGTGGTGTCTACGTGTCAAGCGAGCGTGCAAAGGACCGAAGCAAGAAGACGGCAAGGATGTTGGCCAGCACGATGGCCAGCAACCCCGCCACGGACGCTGCGCCGATGTCATACTCCATCAAAACATAGCGGTAGATCAGGAACGAAAGATTGGTGGAGGCAAAGCCCGGGCCGCCGGCGGTGGTGACGTAGATCTCCGCAAAGATGCCGAGCAGAAAGATCGTCTCGATCATGCTCGTCGCGGCCACAGCGCGCCCAAGGTGCGGCCAGATGATGTAGCGAAACATCGTCAACGCGCCTGCGCCGTCCATGCGCGCGGCCTCGCGTCGCTCAGGATCCAGGGACTGCACCGCGGTAAGCAGCGTTAAAACGGCAAACGGCAGCCACTCCCACGACACAATCAAGACGATGGAGGTCAGCGGCGCCACCGCAAACCAGTCAATCGGTTTCAGCCCAACCAATCGCATCAGAAACGCAAAGAAGCCGTTATCCGGATGCATCAGCATGTTCTTCCATACGAGTGCGCTGACGGTGGGCATGACAAAGAACGGCGCCAGCACAAGAACACGCACGACGCCGCGACCGTAGAACTCCGCATCGAGCAGAACGGCGATCAACGTGCCCAAGCCGATCGTGATGACGAGCACAGACCCAAGCAGCAGAACGGTATGCCAGATGGCGACAGCGAGTCCTGGGTCGCTGAAGAGGTAGCGGTAATTGCCCAGCCCGTCGAAGCCCTTGCGGTCTGGGTCCATCAGGTTGTAGCGCCGTAGGGAGAACCACAGCGTGATCAGCAGGGGGACCACGGACCATAGCAACAACACCAGGATGGCGGGCAGATTCAACCAGAAGCCCCGGCTTCGTGGGTGCCTCTTTCCTGCTTCGGGCGTGCCCTGCATGGCGCTAAGGGAGGTCGCCATCTACCGTGGCACTCCCATGCGGTTCATCACACGCTCTGTGGCAGTCTGCGCTTCCCTGAGCGCCTGGTCTACCGTCATATCGCCCACAAGGGCTGCTCCAAGCAGTTGACCTACTTGGTTGCCGATCGTGGGAAAGGCAGGGATTACTACCAGCTGTATGCCCGTGTACGGCACAGGGGCGAGAGTGGGGTGCAACGGGTCCGCGTCCAAAAGCGAACGGTACACCAGGCCCGCAAAGGGAGCCGCGGCGAGGTATTGCGGCTGCTCATAGGTGGAGCGCCGCGTGCCGGGCGGAACAGCGGCCCAGCCGGAGCTTTGCGCAACCCGTTCGATGTACTCCTTCGAGGTGGCCCACTCGATGAACGTAAGCGCAGCCTCGGCGTGGTGGGACGAGGTCGGGATGGCCAGACCCCAGAACCACAGCCACTGCGCCCCGCGCGCGGTGACGGCGACCGGGGCCGGCGCAAACCCGACAACGCCTGCCACCTTGGATTCCTGCGGATTGGAAAGCGCGCTCGCCGCCACCGTGGCGTCGATCCACATGCCGCAGCGGCCGTTCTCAAACAGCGTCAACGACTCATTGAAGCCGTTCGAGCTAACGCCCGGCGGACCGTAGTTTCGAAGCAGGTCAACATAAAACGCGATGGCCCTATGCCACTCCGGCGAGTCCAGCTGCGGGGTCCAGGACGGATCGAACCAACGGCCTCCAAAGGTGTTTGCCAGCGTGGTGAGGTAGGCCATGTTTTCGCCCCATCCGGGCTTACCGCGCAGGCATACGCCATACACGCCCTGCGAGGGCTTGTTCAGCGCCTTCGCAAACTGCTCGATCTCGCCGTAGGTCGGCTGCGCTGGCATATGCAGACCAGCCGCTGCGAATAAATCCTTGCGGTAGTACGTCAGCGAGCTTTCCGCATAGAACGGCAGGGCGAACAGCTCGCCGTGATCGGATGCGCCGTCCCGAATCGGTTTAAGCAGGTCATTTAAGTCGTACGCGGCTGAGAGCTTGTCCTGCAGGGGCACCAGCCAACCCCGGCGACCCCAGAGCGGAGCCTCCAACGGCCCGATCGTCACCACGTCATACTGGCCGCCATGGGTGGCGACGTCCGTGGTGGTCTTTTCGCGAAGGATGTTCTCTTCGAGCATCACCCAGTCGATGTGGATCTCCGGATGTTGCCGCTCAAACTCACTCGAGAGCCGCTGCATCAGCACCATGTCGCCGTTGTTGACGGTCGCGATGGTCAGGGTTGTTGGCGTGCGCTGCGCTGACGCCCGGAAAACTCCGAGGAGCAAGACGATCGCGCTGACCCAACGCACACGCAGCTTCGACAAACGTAAGCCTCACAGACGTCCACAGACAACGCATACAAACTTCGTCTTCCTGAACGCTTCCTCTCGGTTCTGCGGCAAGTCGCCATTCTACTCGATTACCAAGACAACGCAGCGGCCACTTCGTTTCGCGGCTCGGCGACCTTTGCCGACCTACCGCTGCAATCGACTGCGCGCTGATGTGGGCAGCTGTCGAGTAACGTCGTTGCGGCGCTACGGAGGGCGTGTCGACCGAGCGATCTCAGAGCCTGCCTCAAGCAGGATCGCTTGCGACTCCGCACATCCCGGCCCGGCTGGGGACGGCGCAACGGAGGCCGCCCATCTACGAACGCCCTAGTCGTCCATCTTTTTCAGTTTGGGTGCGGTCATCCTTGCCGGCGACGACATCGCGCTGGAGCGTTCGTCCGACGCTACGGCGACGACGAAGTACGACGTCGACTCACCATGTTCGGGTTCGGGCTCCGTGTACGCTGCCGTCGTCAGCCCCGCGGCGATCATCTTGGGCTCCGGCTCCAGCGTGCTCTTTCGGAACACACGGTACATCCGCGCTTCAGGCATGGCCGCCCAGGTCAACGTCAAGCGCTTTTTCGCGACAGAGATCTTCACGCCCGAGGGCGCCCTTAGGGAGGGAGCATTCTGCGCCGGGAGTAATCCGTAAACACAGAACTGGCCGGTCCCAACATTCTCTGCGCCGAAGCTCGCCAGATACACCCTTCCGTTCGCGATGGTCGGAGGGGCCATCTTGGAGTACTCGCCACAGTCATCGCGGCTGGCCACCTCCAACGAGTTCCAAAGCTCATGGCGTATGTCGTCCGCAGCATACGCATGCAGAACGCCAGGCCGCGACTCGTGCCACGAGTCCCCTGTGGCGTGGATGGCTGCCCACAGGAT
>CAXTRU010000416.1:0-3185 GCA_964246665.1 uncultured Acidobacteriaceae bacterium | reverse complement strand
ACCAAGCACCAGCCACTAGCCACCAGCCACCAACAACCATCACTGCTATCCTGAAGCCTCAAAGCAATGAGCCCTTTGACCTCACGATCCACCCCGCGGCCGCGCGTCCTCAGCGGGATGCGCCCTACTGGACGGCTTCACCTTGGCAACTACATGGGGGCGCTGCACAACTGGGTCAAGCTGCAGAACGAGTACGACTGCTACTTCTTCATCGCCGACCTCCACGCGCTGACCACCGACTACGCCGACCCGCGACAGTTGAAGCAAAATGTGCAGGAGATCGCGCTCGATTTCCTTTCCGCCGGGCTGGATCCGGGCCGCTGCGTGATCTTTCGCCAATCCGACATCCTGGAGCACGACCGCCTGTTCACGCTGTTCGGCATGTTTACGCCGCTGGGCTGGCTGGAGCGCGTGCCGACCTTCAAGGATCAGCAGGCGCAGCTGACCAACAAGGAACTGAACACCTACGGCTTTCTCGGCTACCCGCTGCTGCAGTCCGCGGACATCCTGCTGTACAAGCCCGACTTCGTTCCTGTGGGAGCCGACCAGGTAGCCCACGTGGAGCTGACCCGCGAGGTGGCGCGGCGCTTCAACGACCTTTATCCGGGCGACTTCTTCCTCTCCCCCGAGGCCAAGCCGTGGGAGATGCCCGCGGTGCTGGAGAAGGCGCGCAAGAACGCCGGCGAACCGAAGGACTCGCTGCGCACGGAGTTCACGACCCATCAGCTGTACGAGGCGGCGACGCAGACCAAAAAGCTCACCGCCGGCTTTGGGCGGGGCGCGATCCTCCCTGAACCGCAGGTGCTGCTCACACCCAGCCCCAAGCTGCCCGGCCTGGATGGGCGCAAGATGTCCAAGAGCTACAACAACCACATCATGCTCAGCGAGCCTGAAGCGGAGGTGCGCGCCAAGCTGAAGACCATGGTCACGGACCCGGCCCGCGTGCGGCGCGATGACCCCGGCAACCCGGATGTGTGCCCTGTTGGCGATCTGCATAAGGTGTTTTCCGACCCCGAGACCATCGCGAAGGTGTATGACGGTTGCACCACCGCTCGCATCGGCTGCATTGAGTGCAAGAGCTGGTGTGCGGACGGCATTGTGCGGGCGATCGCGCCTATCCAGGCGCACCGGCGCGACCTGGAACAGCGTCCGCAGGTGATCAAGGATGTGTTGGCCAACGGCCGCGAGCGTGCCAGCAAGCGCGTGCGCGAAACGCTGGCCGAGGTGCAGGCTGCGATTGGCCTGTAAGGCTACGACTTGTGCGGCAGGGATAGACCATGGCGGATGACCAGCAAGTTGAAGAGATGTCCAGTTCTCCGGAGCCGCAGCCAGCGGCGAAGGAGGGCTTTCATCTGGAGCATCCGCCTGCACCGGCACCGCCTCCCGAGCCCAAACGGCCTAAGAAAACGGAGCCGGACGAGGCGTCGCAGTCGCCATTCTCTGTCGCCATCGGCGAGGTGTATAGCGGACCGTTCGATCTGTTGCTCGATCTGATTCGCAAGCAGAATCTTGACATCTACGACATCCCCATGGCGCGCATTACGGCGCAGTTTCTGGAGTACACGCGCCACTTGCAGGCCACCGACGTCGACGCTGCCGGAGACTTTGTCTATACCGCGTCCCTGCTGATCCACATCAAGAGCCGCATGCTATTGCCGCGCGAACCCACGAAACCGCAAGGCTCGCTGGATGTGGACGACCCGCGGCGAGAGTTGGTGGAGCGCCTGCTGGAGCATGAGCGCTTCAAGGCCGCGGCCCAGATGCTGCAGCAAAAGCAGCAGATTGAAGCGGCCACCTGGACGCAGCCAGGCATGAAGCGCTTCCTGAACGAGGAAGGCGAGACGACGGTCGAAGGCGAGCGAGAGATCGCGGCCGACACCACGGACCTCATCCGTATCTTTCGCGAGGTGCTGGATCGCCTGCGCGATCGTCCGGTGCACCGCATCGACGAGGACGCCGTTACCGTGGCGCAGATGATCGACTATGTGAAGCGCAGGCTGTTGCTGGAAGACAAGCCGGTTAGCCTTCGTCGGCTGCTAAAGAACACGCGGTCGGAGCGAGCGCTGATCTGCACGTTTCTGGCGATGCTGGAGCTGGTGCGACTGCAGGCCGTGCTGCTGCGCCAGCCGGAGACCTTTGGGGACATCCTGCTGAAAAAGACAGACAGGTTCGATGAAGTGATGACCGACGGCGCGCAGGTTCGTGATGACTGGGACTAACCGTCTGGATCACTGGACTCAGCGATTTTGTTAAAGGTTTTTGCCGATCTGCCGATAAGGGCTCATAGGGAAAGGAGGCTCAGGGTGGGAAGACGATGGGCACTGCTCGCGCTTGCCGTTGTGATGGCGTTCCTCCCGAGGTGCGCGTTTGAAGCACAGGCCGAAACCCCTGCGGCCAGCGTTCCATGGCCGATCCGCGCAGTGATCGTCACCACCTTTGAGATCGGCGCGGATACCGGCGACGCCCCAGGTGAGTTTCAGCTTTGGGTTGAGCGCGAGCACCTGGACGAGGTTCTGCCGTTCCCGGGTGGCGTGCACCCGCTACGCACCAACCATGACCACACCGTGCTGGGCATGGTCAGCGGCACCACCCTGGTAAACGCCACGGCCAGCCTGATGGCTCTGGGCCTGGATCCCCGATTTGACCTCACCCACGCCTACCTGTTGATCAACGGCATCGCGGGCGTGGACCCGGCCGACGCGTCGATCGGCTCTGCCGCCTGGGCGCGGTTTGTGGTGGGCGACGTGTCGCGCTACATCGACCCGCACGACGCGCCCGCGGACTGGCCTTACGGCTTCTTTCCCATCGGCGCCCACGCTCCCGACCCGCCGACACTACCGCCAAGCCCCATCCAGCGCTCCAACTTGTACCCGCTGAACGCCTCGCTGGCCGAGTGGGCCTACGCGCAGACCAAGAACCTGAAGCTCGGGGACGACCCAAAGGTCGCTGCCTTTCGAGCCGAGATGACCGGCTTCCCCAACGCGCAAAAGCCGCCCTTTGTCCTGCTCGGCGACACCTTCGCCTCCGACACCTACTGGCACGGAACGACGACGACCCGCTGGGCCAACGACTGGGTGCGGCTGTACACCGCCGGGCAGGGCAACTTCGTCATGACGGAGATGGAAGACTCCGGCTTCATGGAGGCGGTCGCTCGCTTGGCAGACCTGCACCGTGTGGATCCAGGG
>CAXTRU010000415.1:383-3209 GCA_964246665.1 uncultured Acidobacteriaceae bacterium | reverse complement strand
GCCACGACGGGTTTGCTGTCGCATGATGCGCTGCTCGTTCCGTTGCGGATTGGGCTTTGGGTGCTGTTCTGGGCGGCGTGGTTCCGGCTCAAGCGGCGTGCGGTCTTTCACCTGGTGTGGGACTTTGTCATCCTTCTCGGCATCACCACACTGCTGCTGCGCCCACCGCTGCATGGGCAATTTGTTCCGTTGCGCTACTCTGCCTTCATCAGCCCGGCCTCGCTGTGGATCAAGCTCGGCCTAGCCGGCATTTTGTTTGGGGTCACCTACACAGGTCTTCGCCGCAACCGAGCCGAGGGCGTTCTTGCCCTGCCCGCCATTCTGCTTGCGATTGCGGCGAACTATCAGCACGAGTTGCATCTTGCGCATGTCCGTGTGGACTACGTTTACCTTGGCTACACTGTCTCGCTCAGCCAGCTGTCCACCATGCTTTCACTCGTGCTCGTCACTCTGATGGCGTCACGGCGCTTCCTGCTCAGCCAGCGCGAGCAGGTCCAGTACGAGCTTGAGGTGAAACAGGCCAGCGAGTTGCAACAGGTCATCATGCCCAGCAAGCTACCGCAGGTGCCCGGGCTGCGCATCGAAGGCGAGTACCGCCCCTCACGCGATGTGGGCGGAGACTTCTTTCAGATCATCCCCAACCGGCATGACGGCAGCGTGCTGATCGTCGTCGGCGACGTGACCGGCAAGGGCCTGCGCGCAGGGATGCTGGTCGCGCTGATCGTCGGCGCGATTGATACCGCGGCCAAAGAAGACCCCGATCCGGCGCGCCTGATCAGTCGCCTGAACGACCGCCTCTGCGATCGCGGTTATGCCACCGCCACCTGCCTCGTGTTGAAGGTGGACGAGGATGGCTTGGTTACAGCCGCCAACGCCGGGCATCTGCCGCCCTACATCAACGGCAAGGAAATGGAGATGGAAGGCGCGCTGCCGCTCGGTGTGCTTTCCGAGGTGACCTACGAAAGCGTGGCGTACCGCCTGCACGAAGGCGATACCCTGACCCTGATGACCGACGGCGTCGTGGAAGCGCAGGACGAGGACGGCACGCTGTTCGGCTTCGATCGCATTGCGCAAATGGTGGCTGGCCATGCCAGCGCAACGGAGATCGCCGAAGCCGCGCAACGCTTCGGGCAGGAAGACGACATCCTTGTGCTGCGCATACAGCGCACCGCCGAGCGCGGCGCCCTGGTCCCCGCCTAGCTCCGCATGCCGGCGGCCCCGAGCGGCTGAGGGCTTTTTGCAATGACCGCGGCCGAGCGCCTTACAGACCACCTAGCGATCGGTGTACCTTGAGCGGCACGTTCTCGGTGCAGTAAGCTCATCTTCTGATGCGGGCGGCCTCCCTAAGCAAAACGAAGTCGTCCCGTCCGAACCGCTCCCCGGCCAAGCCGCTGCTGGTCGCAGGCATCATGTCCGGCACATCGGCGGACGGCGTCGATGTGGCGATCTGCCGCATCGCTCCCGCCACGCAGCCGGGCGGCACGCCGCGGCTTAAGCTTCTTGCGCATCGCGCCTTTCCGTATGCCCCGGAGGTCCGTGCCGCCGTGCTCGGCGCGATGAACGCAGCGCAAACCTCCACCGCCGATCTTGCCCGCCTGTCCTGGCGTTTGGGAGAGGTCTACGCCGAGGCGGTGGCGGAAACAGTCGCCCGCACCGGCCTGCAGCCACAGCTCGTCGCCCTGCACGGCCAGACCCTGTTCCACGAGACCACCGCAGTCGACTTCCTCGGTGCCCCGACCCGCAGCACCTGGCAGGCCGGCGAGCCCGCTGTGCTTGCCGAGCGCCTTCGCTTGCCGGTGGTCAGCGACTTTCGCACCGCGGACCTCGCCGCCGGGGGACAGGGTGCGCCACTGGTGCCCATGCTCGACTACACGCTGTTCCGTCACAAGACACGCAACCGCATCCTGCTCAACCTTGGCGGGATTGCGAACCTGACGGCGTTGCCCGCAAACTGCGACACGAGCGGCGTGCTCGCCTTCGACACAGGCCCGGCCAACATGGTTATCGATGCCGCCATGGAGCGCCTGACCGGTCGCGCCTATGACTGCGGCGGCGGCATGGCCGGCCGCGGGCAGGTTCTGCAGCCCATTCTCAAGGAACTAATGCAGAACCAATATCTCGCGCAAGAGCCACCCAAGAGTTGTGGCCGTGAGCAGTTCGGTGCCGACTTCACGAACAACTTGCTGGCTCGCTGCGAGGCCGACGGCGCCGGCAAACGCGACATCCTCGCCACGGCTACCGCCTTCACCGCCGAAACCATTCTTGAGGCCTATCGCCGCTTCGTATGGCCCCACCTCGGGCAACGGGCTCCGCTAGCCAAAGCCACGGACCTCTTCGTCTCCGGCGGTGGCGCGCGGAACATCACGCTGCTGAAGCACCTGCGCGCGGGCCTGGAGCCGCTCTACGTCAACGTGAAGACCACCGAAGATGCCGGTCTTCCCGTGGAGGCGAAAGAGGCCGCGGCGTTTGCGCTTCTAGGCTGGTTGACCTGGCATGGACTGGCCGGCTGCCTGCCGCCACAGGCGCCAGCCGCCCGGTGATCCTTGGCCGCCTCTCGCATGGATAAGCGAAGGCCAATCACGTCCGGGCATCGCCTCCAACCAGCGCCGATGTCCCACTTCAGCACACGTCTAATGTTTCGCCGAGCGCAGCCGAAGAAGAGCAGCATGTGGTCGGTGCTTCTACTTGCCTGGATCCTTCCTGCGGCCGTATTGCTCGTCGCCGGATGCCGTGCGCCGAAGGCCGACCGCCAGACCCTACGCTTCTTGATTGAAAGCTCACCCAACAATCTCGACCTGCGCCAGGGCACCGACGCGCAATCCGAGC
>CAXTRU010000415.1:0-373 GCA_964246665.1 uncultured Acidobacteriaceae bacterium | reverse complement strand
GGCTTGCGCGCAAGGATGAGCATTTTCAACTTAAGCCATCGCTGGCCGCCTCCTGGGAGCAGCCCGATGCGTTGACCTGGGTTTTTCACCTTCGCCCCGGCGTGCGCTTCCATGACGGCAAGCCGCTTACGGCGGAAGACGTCGTCTGGTCTATCCGTAGCATGACGAACGGCGCGCTTGTTACGGCCAAGGCAGGCAGCTTCGCCAGCGTGACGAACGTGCGAGCCAGGGATTGGCTCACGGTCGAAGTGCACACCAAGGAGCCTGACCCGAGTCTGCTCTTCAATTTGAGCGATGGCCTTTTCGGCGTCGTCCGCAACGGGGCTGCCCGCGACGAGGGACTACACCCGATCGGCACAGGCCCATTCCGCTT
>CAXTRU010000414.1:0-3211 GCA_964246665.1 uncultured Acidobacteriaceae bacterium | reverse complement strand
GGTGTACGCGGTGTTTGCACCCTAGCCCGTCTTGGGGCTTGGCCGGTGACGCGGTATTTCTACCCAGCCAGCCTGGGCTGTGACCCGGTGTTCGGCGCGGCGGGTGCTCGGGTTTGGGTACCTGGTTCCTTCGGTCCCGTGACGAAAGTAACGCTGACGTTTTTGCAAACGCCTTGGAAGTTGTATGCCAGCCCTGGCTGGGCCGCCGCATAGTGCAAGAAGGCACCCCTCCCCGCCATGGGTTACACCAGCGCAGAGCTCCCTGGAACAAGGTGCCAACTTGTGATCTTGCCTGTGCGGCCGAGAGTTCCGACGCAGGTGGAAGGAGAGCGATGAACCCCCTCTGTGCTGACGACCGTCGCAGTCCGAATGCTGCTTTCCGGCACACCTGGGCATGGCTCCCGCTGCTGGTTGCGCTCGTCTTTGCGACGCTGACCCCCATTGCCGCCTCGGCCCAGGGCCTTCAGCAGGGTGGCCCGGTGGACTTCGGCCCGGCGCCGCTTGGGTCGCCCTCCGGAAAGATCAGCCTGAACTTCAACGCTACCGTCCGCACCAATATTTCCGCCGTGGACGTTGTGACAGAGGGCGCGGAAAACCTTGATTTCAGCATGGTGACGCAGGACTGCGTCGGTGTGCAGGCGCCGCCGTCCACCTGCCTGATCACGCTACAGTTCACGCCGAGTCAGGTCGGGCTGCGCAAGGGCTGGCTGGTGCTGCGCGACAACTCGGGCACGATCGTCAACAACGTTCCGCTGCGCGGCATCGGGCAAGGGCCGTTGATGCTGCTCACTTCGCCGCTTTCCGCCACAGCCACCACGGCGGTCTCCGGGCTGACGCCGCCCACCATGATGCCCAGTGCCACGGCCCTGGACGGCAATGGCAATCTGTACCTCGAAGACGTCGTCAACAGCCGCCTGCTGGAGATCTCGCCCGGGGGCACGGCCGTGTCCTTGGGCACGGTTGCGGGCGCGCCGCAATCGGCGGTGGCGATCAACGGTTTGGTCACCGTCTTTGTTTCTTCGCCGGCGCTGCATGCGGTCTACTACGTCCTGCCCGGCGGCTCGGTGCAAACGCTTTCGACGCCGGGGGTGACGTTGTCCTCGCCCACCGGCCTTGCCGTGGACGGTACGGGGTACCTCTACGTTGCCGATAGCGGAACCAACTCCATCGTGCGCGTGGCGCCCGACCAGACCTCGGCGACGACGTTGTCGTTGGACGGGCTCGGCCTGCCGCTGAGCAATCCGGGCGGCCTGGCCATCGACGAAGGCCACAACCTCTACATCGCCGACACGGGCAATAACCGCATCGTGATGCTGGCGCTTGCCAGCGGCCAGGCCAGCCCCGTTGCCGTCTCCGGCGTAACGCTGGCCGCGCCGTCCGGGCTGGCGGTCAGCCCTTCCGGCACGCTGACCGTGGCCGATACCGGCAACTCGCGCTTCGTCAGCATCTCCAGCGCGGGCGTCGGCACCGCGATGGTGCTGGGGGGCGTCACTGTGACGCAACCGGCGAGTGCGACCCTCACCACCGCCGGCGACCTGATCCTCACCGACCTGACAGCGGGCCTGATCACCGTGCACCGCAACGCCGCCAGCTACACCTACCCGACCTCCACCGAGGTGGGCACGCTGGACAGCGTGGACGGCAATCTCGGGATCACCATCTCGGATGGCGGCAATCTGCCGCTGCAGTTCGACATCCCCACCGGCGGCAGCAACCCGAGCCAGAGCGGTGTGGCGTACAACCTGGGCGCGGGGGGCACAACTTGCCCGATCGTGCTGCCTGGGGCGGGTCCGTCCTCGGCCAACCAGCTTGGGATGGATGCGACGTGCGTCTACCAGCTATCCTTTACGCCGCTCAACACCGGCCCGAACCCCTCCACGGCGATCATTGCGGGTGAGGCGGTCGGCGGTGGCCTTGCCACCAGCCTGACGCTGCAGCTGAACGGCATCGGCATCTCCAAGATCGACCACTTCGTCGTCGCGGTCTCGCCGTCCACCACGACCATCGGCACGCCGGTAAGCATCACGGTGACTGCCATCGACAACACCGGCGCGGTGTACACCGGCTACCTGGGACACGTCGTGTTTACCTCGACGGATTCGCTGGCCAGCTTCCAGTTCGGCGGCGGTTACACCTTTACGGCGGCCGACAAGGGAACGCATACCTTTGCGGCCCCAGCGGCGGGGGTCACGTTCGGCTCGTTGGGGACGTTCTACGTCAGCGTCGCGGACGATACTTTCACCGGCACCAGCAACGCCGTGCAGGTCATTCAGCAGGCGGTTGGCTCCACCTTTACGGCAACGCCCAACCCTGCCCTTGCGGGCAGCCCTGTGACGCTTTCTGTCAACTTCGCATCCGGCAACAGCGCGCTGACCTCGGCCACGCCGACCGGCACGGTGCAGTTCCTGAACGGCAGCACCGTGATCGGCACCGCGACGCTGTCCAACGGCACCGCGACCTTCTCTACGGCGTTCACGCAGTCGGGCACGCAGCCGCTTTCGGCGGTGTACTCCGGCGATGCGAAGTTCCTTGGCGTTACGGCAACGACCTCGGCCACCATTGTTGACTTCACCCTGGCCCCTGCGCCGGGTGCCGCCACCACGGGCAGCCTCCCCGCCGGCGGCGGCTCGGCGAGCTACTTTCTGGTGTTCACCCCGGTGGGCGCAGCCACCCTGCCGGCCGGCACTACGTTCGCTGTGACGGGTCTGCCCTCAGGTGCGAACTACACCATCACGCCGTCGCAGCTGACCACCGGCGCCGGCGTCAGCCCGCTGACCCTGACCATCACCGAGGCGGCAACGACGGCCAGCCTGCGCCGGTTCGCCCCCACGCTCCCGGGCGGCGACCTCCGTTTGGGCGGCGCTTCGCTGCTCTCCATCGCTGCCTTCGGCCTCATGGCGCCCCTGGTTCTGCGCCGACGCCAGGCACCTCGGCTGCTTTCCGGCATCGTCGTCGTGATGGCGGCCGGAGGCGCACTGACCCTGATGACCGGCTGCCTGGCTACGGCCTCAAGCGGCTACTACGACGGCAACCCTGGCGCTTCGGGCAGCACTGGATCCAGCGGCACCACGGGCACCACGGGCGTAACCGGGACCACGGGCAGCACCGGCTCGACGGGCTCTACAGTGTCCACGGGTTCTTCGGGCGCGACGGGCAACACCGGCACGAGCGGCACCACAGGAGCAACGGGAGCCACGGGGACCACCGGAAG
>CAXTRU010000413.1:0-3211 GCA_964246665.1 uncultured Acidobacteriaceae bacterium | reverse complement strand
TCGAACCCAAGCTGATTCAGATGGTGTCGGCTCCTGCGGCGTTGGAGACCGGCATCTCGGCGACCACGCCGCTTGCCGTTCGCGTGCTGGCGAGCGACGGGCTCGCGCCGGTGGCCAACGAGCCCGTGACCTTCGCCGTGGTGGCCGGAAGCGCGCGGTTGGAAGTGTGCGGTGCAGCTGCCGCGTGTACGGCGGTGACCGATGCGCAAGGCCTGGTCCAAACCACCGTGACGGGTGGAGCTGCCGGTGCGGTGACGCTGCAGGCCACCGACGTCAGCAGCGGCGCCAGCGTGCAGGTGACGATGATGGATACCGATCCTGTGCGTACCGTGGCGTTTGTCTCAGGGGAGCAGTACATGGCAGCCGGGTTCAACGGAAGCTTGCTGCCAACGTTGCAGGTGCAGCAGGATGGCCAACCAGCGGCTGCGGTCGAGGTTAACTTCGCGGCTGCACCTTCTCTGGGGATGAGTCTCGGGGCAAACAGTGGACTGGCCGTGACGGGTGCCGATGGGCAGTTGGCACCGACCATCGTTGTGGCCAATCTTGGCGATGGGCTGGTGGGCACGGTAACCGGGTGCGCCTGGACGAGTATGTGCTCCACATGGACGTTGTACGGTGTGGACCCGTCCGAGTGGCAGATCAGCGCTGGTACAGGAGCGGGGCAGAGCGTGGCATCCACGGCCGGCTTTGGGGCGGCGACGTTTGTAGTGACGGACGGCGCGGGCCACGTGGTGGGTGGAGCGCCGGTGACGATCTACCAACGTGTGTTGGCCTGGGAAGGCGACTGCCGTGGGGTGGGGCGGTGCGCCGCGGCCCCGGTGCTCGCGACCTCGCAGGTGACAGCTCAGTCCGGCTTGGACGGCGTAGTCTCCGTGACTCCGCTGGAGGTTGCAGGCGTGCCGCAGGTGGTGCAGATAGCGGCGGTGACAGGCACGCAGGGTTCCGTCACGACGACGTTGGTGAAGACGCCGTGAGCGGGCTTAGGGCTCGGTGGGAAGAAGGGCGTCGGAGGCGACCCGGCGCCGGATGGCCGCGATGCCGAAGCAGGCGATGTAGACATAACAGATGGCCGGGAGGATGAAGGCGGCCTGGACCCCGATGTGGTCAGCGACTTTGCCCATGACCTCCGGGATGACGGCGCCGCCGAGGATGGCCGCAATCATGAGGCTGGAGCCCTTGCTGGTCAGCGAGCCGAGATCCTGGATGCCCAGCGTAAAGATGGACGGGAACATGATGCTGTTGCACAGGCCAACCGCGAGCAGCGACCACATCGCGATGGAGTCCGGAACGGGAATGTTTTCGTGGTGGCCGAAGAGATTGATCGCGTGATAGTTGGTGATGCCGGTGCCATGGGTGTGCATGGTGATCATCACCAGCGCGAAGGCGCAGATCGCGGCGATGCCGAGCACGGTGCCGGTCTTGATCTTTTGCAGGATGGCCGAGCCGACGAAGCGTCCGACCATGGCGCCGCCCCAGTACACGGGGAGGAAATTGGCGGCGACGTCCTCGCGCAACCCGGCGATCTGCGGCAGGCCCATGTAGTTGACGAGGAACGAGCCGATCGCCACCTCAGCGCCGACATAGGTGAAGATGCCGAGCGCACCGAAGAGCAGCCAAGGGTGGTTCCAGATGCTGTCGGGCCGGCTAAGCGCTTCGGCGAAAGCGCCGGGGCGGAAGTCCTGGGTGTGCTGTGAGACGCCGGTGGTGGTCTTCAGCTTGATGAGGCCGAGGGCAAGGGCGATGAGCAGCAGCATCAGCGCAAGGCCGATGTAGGGCATGCGCACCGAGGAAGCTTGGGTGGCGCGGTAGCTCTGCAGGGCGGCGGAGGGCAGCGAATGCAGCTGCGCCGGCTGGAGCTGCTTGGCAACATGACGAAGAATGACGTAGGCACCGAGGAACGGGGCGATGAACGTGCCGACAGAGTTGAACGCCTGGGCAAGATTGAGGCGGCTGGAGGCTGTAGCGGCGGGGCCGATCACCGTGACGTAGGGGTTGATCGAGACCTGGACGATGGTCATCCCGGCGGCCAGGATGATGAGCGCTGAGAGGAAGACCGGAAAACTGGCCACGACGGACGCGGGGACAAAACCGCCGGCACCGACGGCCATGGTGATCAGACCGATCACCATCGTCTTCTTGTAGCCGAAGCGGTCGACGAGCATGCCGCCGGGATAGCTGAAGATGGCGTAGGAGCTGAAAAAAGCGAACTGCACCAGCATTGCTTCGGCGTAGTTGAGCTCGAAGATGCCCTTCAGGTGCGGAATGATGATGTCGTTGAGGCAGGTGAGGAAGCCGACCATGAAAAAGAGGGTCGTGACCACGGTCATGGCCCGTGTGTCGGTCTTAATCTCCAGGCCAGTGTCGTAGCCGGGGGCACTGGGATTTTTGACGAAAACAGCCAAAGGAAGGCTCCTGCAAGCAAGGTTCTGGTTCGGGTTGGCGAGCGAAACGCCTCTAAGCATAGCTGTTCTGCAGGGGCTTGGCTCGTCGCGCCGGGGCGAGAAGCAGAATATCCTGCTCCGCGAGGTTCTGCACGGGAGGCTGCCATGGCCTGACCACCCGAATGATGCGTCCGCTCACGATGGTTTTCGGCTGACGTCACATTGCGGTCCTGGTGTCCGGGTCCTATGCTGGAAGAGAGAAACGGCACGTACCGGCAAGGGGAACCAGATGCGGAGCACTTGGAATGGTGGCAGGGGAAGTGGACGGGACGGCTATGGCTACGGTGGGCGCGGGTACGAGGTGCCGGCATCGCCGGGCGGTGGGGGCAATGAGGAGCGCGACTTCTTCGAAGAGCGCACCGAGGTCAAGACGCACACCTTGATGTGTCCCCATTGCCGGCAAGAGGCCGACTATGCCCTGACCTGGCTGGTACGGCGCAAGCGCGCCCTGTTAACCGGCTACGCGGATGCGGCGCGGGAGGCACGTTTTGCCAAGGCAAAGAGCTACATGGTGCGGCGTGACGACCAGGTCGGGTGCCAGAACATCCGCTGCCGGAAGCGGTTTGAGATCGCAGGCCTGCAGAGTGTGGCCTTTTTGCAAGACGCGGGTGAGGGCTCGGTGGAGGACCGGGCAGCGCGCATCCGGGCAGCATTTGCCGGGCGTGGGCGGGAGTGGAAGCGGCTGAGGGGAACCATGGTGGTTAACACCCCCTCAACCGCTGGTTGAGGTTTTGCCGAGAGAGGGATGGGTGTGCGGTGATCGGCCCCGG
>CAXTRU010000412.1:0-3220 GCA_964246665.1 uncultured Acidobacteriaceae bacterium | reverse complement strand
GTCGACAGCCCCGAGGCAGCGATCACGGTGCTGCAACCGGGCGACCTCCGCGTGGACGAGGACGCCACCGCCCACGCCACCGCCGTCATCGTGCTCAGCGGGCAGGTACAAATCGACGGTCCGGGCATCAGCCAGCAGCTGAACGCAGGCGATCGCGTACGGGTGCATGGGGCGAGCCCCGACACCGAGCAGGGCGCCTACGTGGAGCCGTTGGCGCCGACGCCCGCCGACACTCTTGATCCCCTGGATGCCTTCGCCGATAGCCGCGACAGTACCTACGCCAGCGGCACGCAAGCCGCGAGCGACTACCTGAACCCGGACACTACGGGCAGCGCCGACCTTGCCTCCTACGGCAGCTGGAACACCGACCTCGACTACGGTCCGGTGTGGTTTCCCGCGGTCGTCGTGGGGTGGCGGCCCTACTGCGATGGGCACTGGCGCTGGGTGTCCCCCTGGGGATGGACCTGGGTGGGCAACGAGCCTTGGGCGTTTGCGCCGTTCCACTACGGTCGCTGGGTCTCGGTCAACGGACGTTGGGGCTGGATTCCCGGTGTGCGCGGGCTGCGTCCGGTATATGCACCGGCGCTGGTTACGTTTGTCGGTGGACGGCAGTTTGCCGGCTCGCTGGGCTACGCACCCGGCGCGGGCGTCGCTGCATGGTTTCCCCTCGGTCCGCGCGAGCCGTACCAGCCCTGGTATCACGGCACCGTGGGCTATGTGAACCGGGTGAACGCCAGCAATCTCTACAATCCAAACCTCGCCGAGGCGCGGGCGTTCTATCGTCAACGGGCCGTGGATGTCTACAACGGCGACGCGGCGGCAGCGGCGAATCGTGTGTATCTCAACCGGGTTTCGGGCACAGTTGCGGTGTCGCAGGCCAGCTTCGCCGGTGGGCAGCCTGTAGCTCGGAATCAGCTGCAGCTTCCAGCCAATCTCCTTGCCCAGGCGCCCATCGTGGCGCATCCCATGGTGTCACCGGAGCGCTGGATGGTGGTCCATGGGCCTGCCCAGGCGCTTCCTCCCACCAACGAGCACCGCACCTTCGCGGGTGAGACGCGCAACCCTCAGGCCGGGAGCGCCGGTCAGGTCGCGACTCGACCGGCCTTCGTGCACACCCAGCCGCCTCCCGGTGCTCGGCCCAGCTTCGAAGAGCAACGCCAGGCGATGGAGCGGACCGAACCGGGCCGCCCGCTCCCTTCGCCGGCTGACGCTGAAAGTCGTCACCACCCTGCAGGGGCCGGACTCCAAGAGCCGGGACTACGCCAGGGTGGCTCAGCGCCCGCCAGGCCGGTGCCCGCGCGGTCAGCGGGTGAGAGTGCGAGGCCCGCGGCAAGTGCACCGCCCGCCGCTGGCGCCCCGCGAAGGTAGGGGGCCTCATCCAGATCGTTATCACACAAAAGTGGAATTGCGGGACTTCTGTCCCCTACCGAACAGACGCGTATTGCGGTGGCACCTAAGCTCGGTACCTAACGAGGAGTCACGGGTCATGGAACGTCTCAAAGGTAAAGTCGCTTGGTTCAACAACGCGAAGGGCTACGGTTTTCTCTCCCATGAGGGGGGACCGGACGTGTTTGTGCATTTCAGCAGCATTCAGGCGGATGGCTACAAGTCGCTCGCAGAAGGCGATGAGGTGGTGTTCAACATCATCCAGGGCGAAAAAGGCCCTCAGGCGGATGGTGTGGAGCGCCTGAAGCAGTAAGGGAGCGAACGGCTCCCCAAGGCAGCAGCCATCCACCGCACCGGGTCGCGCAATGACAGGCCTCGCTGAACAATTGCGGCTTGACGAGACGAGCGGAAACGCTGACTCTAAAAGCCGTACATGACGAACATGCATCCGGGAAAGAATGGAAACCGACTGCTAAACGCGGTGCAGCCGGGGTGCGCGCAAAGACTGCTTGCGGCCGCAACCCAGGTAAACCTGCCACTCGGCGCACCCCTGTTCTCCCGGGATCAACGCCCCCGGTATGTGTACTTCCTCACCTCCGGGATCGCCTCCGTCGTCTTCAACTCGGAAAAGGGCACCTCTGTGGAGCTTTCTACCGAGGGCAACGAGGGGCTGGTTGGTTGGGTCTATCTGCTGGGCCCTCACCCCACCGAGGGCGACTGCAACATGCAGGTGCAAGGCGCCGGGTATCGCATCCCCCTGCCGTTGATGCAGCGTGAATTTGACGACTGCGCCGAAACGCGGCAAGCCGTTCTGGAGTACGCACAGCACCAGATCAATCTTTCCAATCAGATCCTGGCCTGCAATCGCCTGCACCGCGCCGAGGCACGCTTTAGCCGCTGGCTGCTGATGGTGTCGGATCGCATCCAGAACGAACACCTGCCCATGACCCAGGAGTTCATGTCCATCATGCTGGGCACGCGCCGTACCACGGTCGCCGAGGTCGCCAGCGACCTGGCACGGGCAGGTGCCGTGGAAGGACGTCGCGGCGGTCTGCGCATAGCCAATCGCGCGACGCTGGAGCAACGTGCCTGTGAGTGCTACCAAATTCTCAAGGCGCGCTACGGGCAGCTCTTCACCTCCAACCCTGCCGCGTAAGCGCGCAGCCATTGACGCCGCGATCGCTGGCCGGGCGTTGCTGCGCAGCCGTGCTCCTCTCGCGCCAGCGTTGCGCCTGTACACTAGCAAACGCGGAGACATTTTCTTCCGTCACGGCACCCGACGACCCCGCTGTGGCGCCCCGCACACCCAAGTGAAGGATCCGACACCCGCATGAGCGACCAGCAAACCTCCCCCGTTATGGAACAGGAAACTTTGAGCGGTCAGGACCTTGACCAGCTATCGATCAACACGCTCCGCATTCTCGCCGTCGATCAAGTGCAGGCTGCCAACAGCGGGCATCCCGGGGCGCCGCTCGGTTGCGCGCCGATTGCGTACCTGCTGTACCACAAGTTCATGAAGTACAACCCCACTGACCCGTTGTGGTCGGACCGGGACCGCTTCATCCTGTCCAACGGCCACGCCTCGGCGCTGCTGTATGGCGTGCTGCACCTGACGGGGTACGACCTGCCCTTGGATCAGTTGAAGCAGTTCCGCCAGTGGGGCTCGCATACGCCAGGACATCCGGAATACGGCGAAACGCCGGGCGTCGAGGTGACCACCGGGCCGCTGGGCCAGGGGCTGGGGATGGCCGTCGGCCTGGCGATCGCCGAGAAGCACATGGCGGCGGTGTACAACCACGACAATCACACGCCGGTAGACCATTACACGTACGTG
>CAXTRU010000411.1:0-3223 GCA_964246665.1 uncultured Acidobacteriaceae bacterium | reverse complement strand
CGGCTACAAAGACCTGCCCACCTTTCGCGCCGCGGTCAACAGCGACCCGAAGTGGAAGCCCACCAGCGAGGGGCAGATCGTCGACGACTTCGCCAAGTACATCCACCAGATGGAGCCGCGCCTCCCGGAGCTCTTCACGCTGCTGCCCAAGTCGCCCGTCACCGTCGAGCCCATCCCGGACTTCGCCAAGGCCGAAGCCACGCACTACGTCGCCGGCACACCGGACGGCAAGCGCCCGGGCCGCGTCGTGGTCGCGGTCGCCGACCCGACCAGCCGCACGTTGGTGCTCGATGAGGCTGTGGCGTACCACGAAGGCGTACCCGGCCACCATGACCAGATCAGCGTGGCCCAGCAACTAAAGGGCCTGCCCAAGTTTCGCCTGCGCGGCTTCTACTCCGCCTACACCGAAGGCTGGGCGCTTTACGCCGAACAGCTCGGTAAGGAAATCGGTTTCTACCAGAACCCGATTTCCGATTACGGCCGGCTCAACAGCGAACTCTTCCGCGCCGTGCGGCTTGTGGTCGATACCGGCATCCACGACCAGAACTGGAGCCGCCAACAGGTCATCGACTACATGCATGCCAACGACGTCAATGACGCGGTTGCGCAGACTGAGACTGACCGCTACATCGCCTGGCCCGGGCAGGCGCTCGCGTACAAGATGGGGCAGCTGAAGATTCGCGAGCTCCGCGAAAAGGCCAAGCAGCAGCTCGGTCCGCACTTCGATATCAAGGCCTTCCATGACGAAATCCTCAACGGTGGGGCCATGCCGCTGGACCTGCTCGACGCCCGCGTGACCCGCTGGATGCAGGGCCAGGGTCCGGCCGACGCTTCCATCGCCCAATAGGCCCGTTGACGGTAGGCGACAACGCCTGTCACGCACTGCGAGACCTCTGTATGGTGGTGACGCACCTCGTATCGGAGCCGCCATGCGTTTGCGTTGCGCCGGAGTCGTCCTCCCCCTTGCCGCTTCCCTGGTTCCCGCCACGGGCCACGCCGATACGCTGACCCAAACACTTCGGCAGACCTACGCCGACGTCGCAAGCACCGTGGAAGACACCGGCGGGATCGCCTTGTTTGATCCCGCCCTCGGAACGCTGCAATCCGTCACGCAAACCCTGGCCGGCACCATCATCTTTACGCCGACTTCGCCTTCGGGTTCCTATACCTTCGGCGTGAACGGCCAGGGAACTCCGATAACAACCCTGTTGACCTTCAGCACCGGCGGCAACATCGATGTCAGCGTGACCTCGGGGCCAACGCTGGAGGAGGCCACCGATCAGTTTGGGCAGCAGTACGTGATTGAGCCCTTCGATCTTTCGATTAAGAATGGCACGCTGTCTTCCAGCGGTGCAGTCACTGACAGCTTTACCTTCACCTACACGCCCGCCGCGGTCGCCGCCACACCGGAGCCGATCAGCTTCGCCCTGCTCGGCAGCGGTCTGCTGGGCATGGCCGGTGTTCTCAGGCGTCGCTTTCCCTGAGCGGGGCCAGCTGTACTACAGGCTGGATCTCTGCGCTCCTCGCGTCTTCGTCTGCCGCTGTGCAGCGAAGACGTTGAGGCCGTCTTCCCAAAGCGATGCCAACAAACCGCTGATGGACGCGCCCGCAAGGGCCGTGAACAACACGATGATCAAAGCAACGTTCAAAGTCATGCCGAACAACATACGCCCCTGGGGCAACCTGTGTCAGCACATGTTCGCCTGGTGACTTCTGGGGGAGCCGATCGCGTCGGTTTCCGCGCGCGAAACCTGAACCCGAACGCCGCTTCTTGAATCCGAGCTAAGTCAGCGTCGCCGCGGGCCACTCCCGGCCTGCCGCTCCACGCTGCCCAAGGAGTTCCCATGAAGATCGGCATTATCGGCGCAGGCCACATCGGCACGGCCCTCGCCAAACACTTCACCCAGCTTGGCCACACGGTCACCATCGCGAACTCGCGCGGCCCCGAAACGCTCGGCGACGTCGCCGGGAAAACCGGCGCTACCCCCGTGCAGCAATCCGTAGCCCCAAACGGCGCCGAGATCCTCGTCATCACCATTCCCCTCAAGGCCGTCCCCGACCTGCCCAAGGATCTGCTGAAGGACCTGCCCGCCAACGCCATCGTCATCGACACCTGCAACTACTACCCCGCCCACCGCGACGGCCAGATAGCCGAGCTCGACAACGGCACGCCCGAAAGCGTCTGGGTGGCGCAGCACATCAACCACCCCGTTATCAAGCTCTTCAACAACATCATCTCCATGAGCCTGGCCGACGAAGGCAAGCCCAAGGGCGCGCCCGGCCGCATCGCGCTCCCGGTCGCGGGCGACGATACCGCCGCCAAGACGCGTCTCATTGCGCTGCTCGACCAGATGGGCTTTGACGGCCTTGATGCCGGCACGCTAGGGGAGTCCTGGCGCCAACAGCCCGGCACCCCGGCCTACTGCACCAATCTCGACCTCGCCACCCTGCCCGGTGCACTCGCCGCGGCGAACAAGGCCGAAGCGCCGAAGCATGCGCTGGATGGAGCCAACAAGATGTTCAGCCTGCTCGGCGCCGGTGCCTCGACCCAGCAGTTGATCAGCGCCATGCGCCAGCTGTGGCCCAACCTGCCCCAGGCCTAAAGCACCCACTCAAACCAAGGTCTCGCCGGAACCCGGGTCCAGTGCCGGAACCGGGTTTTGGCGACGCCGTTCACCACAGATAGCCGCCGCAGGTAGCATGGTCCCTAGTGATGACCCGCCTACGCCGCTTTACCGCACCGTTGCCTTTGGCCCTCGCCGCCCTTGCCTTGGCCGCGCCGTCCACCGCCCAGGAGAAGGGCCAATGGCGCGCCGCCAGCACCACCGCCAAGGGCGTCACCGGCGACGTCATGTTCACCGACACCAAGATCGTGCTCAACTTCAACGGCTTCACCGCCGCCCAGATCCGCACGCTCACCCCGGACGAGATCACCGCACTCTTCCACACCGACGCTACCGCCAACGGCACCGGCAACCTGTTCCGCACCGACATCCCCGGCGACAAGCGCTTTCTGCACAAAAACACCCTGTGCGGTTCTGAAGACACACAGTGGGCCGCCACCTACGTCAGCGGCCACACGCTCCAGATGGCCCTCTTCTCCGGCGCCGCCATGCCCAAACTCACCCCCGAAGAACTCGCCACGACCACAACGCTCTGCGGCACCTACAGCTACGTCCGCTGACGATCCCGTACCCGCCGCACCATGCGCTCAGTACAACCT
>CAXTRU010000410.1:0-3242 GCA_964246665.1 uncultured Acidobacteriaceae bacterium | reverse complement strand
GCGTGAAGCCGTACCAATGGGACCGCATGTTGCAGCATCTGCGGTTTGCGGGGCTGATGGAGCGAGTCACCGGCGTGGTGTTTGGAGATATGTCAGCCAACGTGGGGCCGGAGGAGATGCCGTTGCTGGAAGGCGCTTGCCTGCATGCCTTGCGCAACTTCAGCGGACCTGTGGCGATCGGCTTGCGGTGTGGGCATGTAATCGGCGACAACCGGACGGTGGTGTTGGGAGCGGAGGCGGAGCTGGGGTGTGAGGGGCAGGCCTGGTTAAGGATTGGTGGTTTGGCCGCGGTGGGCTGAAGTGGGATTGCGAACAGCAGGTTCCCCGTTCAGGGAATGACAACAAAAAAGCAAAGCAAAGCAAAAGTAGGGCTGGGGTGGGATGCAACGCCGAGGCCGGACCAAAGCAACAGCAACAGCAGAAGATAGAAGAGCAAACAAAAGAACGAGCGAGATGCAAAGTTGATGCGGGGTAACAACGTGGCGAAGCGTATTCATTTGATTGGGATTTGTGGGACGGCGATGGCGTCGTTGGCCGGGATGCTGCAGGCGGAAGGGCACCAGGTTACGGGTTCGGACACGGCGGCGTATCCACCCATGAGTGACCAGCTGGCGGCCATGGGCATTGCGGTGATGGAGCCGTATTGCGCGGGGAATCTGGATGCCCGGCCGGACCTTGTGGTGGTCGGGAATGCGATTTCGCGGGGCAATCCGGAGCTGGAGCGCGTGCTGGACGAGCGCATCCCGATGGCGTCGATGGCGCAGCTAATCCATGATGAGTTCCTGGTTGGGCGGGAGCGCCTGGTTGTCTCGGGAACGCACGGCAAGACGACGACGACCAGCATGCTCGCGTGGATCTATGAAACGGCTGCGCAGATGGAAGGCGCGGGGTCGCGCTGGAAGCCTTCGTTTCTGATTGGTGGCGTGGCGGAGAACTTTGGCACAAGCTTCCATGTGGAGGCGGGTACGCGGCCGTTTCTGCTGGAAGGCGACGAGTACGACACGGCGTTCTTCGACAAGGGGCCGAAGTTTCTGCACTACTTCCCAGATGCGGCGATCCTGACCCATGTGGAGTTCGATCACGCGGACATCTACGCCGATTTTGCAGCGGTAAAGACGAGCTTCAAGCGGTTGGTGAACCTGCTGCCGCGGCGCGGACGGTTGGTGGCGTTCGACGCGAGTGAGGCTGTGAGTGAGTGCTGCACAAGGGCGTTTTGCGCGGTGGAGCGGTATGGGTTTCGCGAGGACTCGCACTGGCGGATGAAGAATTTTGTGCAGCAAGGGCCGGTTTCGCAATGGGAGTTGCTGCGCGAAGGGCAGCCGTTCGCAGCCTTGGAACTGCCCATGGCAGGTGAGCACAACGCGCTGAACGCGACGGCGGCGGGCGCATTGGCGGCAGGTCAGGGGGTCCCTGTGGCGGCGATCGTGCAGGCATTGAGGACGTTCAAGAGCGTGAAGCGGCGGCTTGAGGTGCGTGCCGAGGTGGGCGGGATCACCATCATTGACGACTTTGCGCACCATCCGACGGCGATTCGCGAGACGTTGCGGGCGTTGCGCGCGGCGTATAAGGGGCGCCGGCTGGTGGCGGTGCTGGAGCCACGCTCGAATACGCTGCGACGCTGTGTGTTTGAGCGGGAGCTGATCGAGAGCCTTGGTTTGGCGGACCTCGTGATGCTTGCCGATGTGTTCAAGAGCGAGGCCATTCCGGAACGCGAGCGTCTGCACCCGGCCCAGGTGGTTGCGGGCCTGCGTGGGATGGGCGTGCCGGCGTTTTTGCGTTCGGACGCCGCGGCGATCATTGCCGAGCTTGTGCCGCGATTATTGCCCGGCGACGTCGTGGCAATCCTGTCGAATGGAGGCTTTGGTGGGATTTACGAGAAGCTGCCCAAAGCCATCGGCGAAGGTGGCGATGCGAGCGATGTTGTTCCTCGTGCGGATGGTTCGGTTCGAGCGCTCAGCAATGCGACGGATGACGCCTCCGACGACGTGGGTGTCGGTGGAACCTCTTCGGTGAAGGAGTTTCAGGCAGGGCCTGGAGCGCCTGTGTTGGTGGGCTAGGCGATGTGGGCTACGTTCAAGCTGTTGGCGGTGTACCTGCTGTTAGGCATTCCCGCTGCGCTGGTGGGGATTCCGTGGTCGGCGCTACGGGGCGACTTCAGCACGATGTATCGCTGGGGCATGGGTGTCGTGCGACTCGGTGTGCGCGCAGCGGGGATTCGGGTGCGCATCATTGGCCTCGAGAACCTGCCCAACGAAGCATGCATTCTGATGAGCAATCATGTGTCTAATCTGGACCCGCCGGTGTTGTTGCCGTCGGTGCCGGGGAAGACCAGCGTGATGTTGAAGAAGAGCCTGATGAAGATTCCGCTGCTGGGAACGGCGATGCGGATGGGCAAGTATGTGCCGGTGGCGCGCGGGCACTCGCGCGAGGACGCCAAGCGCAGCGTGGCCGCGGCCGCGGATGCTTTGCGCAGCGGCATGCACATCACGATCTTTCCGGAAGGGACACGGTCGCCGGATGGGCGCCTGCTGCCATTCCGGAAAGGGGCATTCTTCTTGGCAGCGGATACAGGCGCGCCGATTGTGCCGGTAGTGATCCATGGCACGGCGAAGATGATGCCGCGGAACACGCTGAAGATTACGCCGGGGGAGGCGACGGTGCAGTTTCTGCCGGCGCGACGGCCGGCGGAGTTTGGTTCCCGTGAGGAGCTGATGGCTGCGGTACGCGCGGATATGGAGCGAGCTTTGGGGTATGCCAAGACAGAATCGTCGAGCTGAGGCGCGGATGCAGTTGCGATCGACCTTCTTCGATTCAATTTCTTGTTGGCTTCAGAGTCGTGCCGGCTGGCTTCAGAGTTCGTCTTGACCGACCTTACCCGGCAACAGAAGCCGCGCTTCTCGGGAGGGCCCAGTACAGTCCGGCGAAGCGGACCCGGATAAAGCCTGATCGGTTGCGGTCGAAGCGCCGCCTCGGCGATCCGCCGCATCGGTCACGGGCGCGCCTGGGCAGACTACTTCACGATGGCGTTGTAGCCGTCGGTGAGAAGCCGCTGGCGCATCGCATCGGCGTCCTTTTTGTCGTGGAACGGACCCACTTGGACGTGGATGAAGTTATCTGCGCCGGTGGAGCGAGCCGTAACAGCGTACCCCCGGGCGCGGAGCGCGCCGATGAGCAGGTCCGCGTCTTCTTGGTGGGAGACGGCGGCCACCTGAACGACCACGATGCCGGTGGAGGCGGCTGGC
>CAXTRU010000409.1:0-3250 GCA_964246665.1 uncultured Acidobacteriaceae bacterium | reverse complement strand
CTCATCGAGCACATCCGCGCCAAGGCCCTCGGCTCGCAGGTCGCCACCGCCCTCTCGCCCGCCGAACAGATCGTCAAAATCGTCCGCGACGAGCTCATCGCCACCCTCGGCACCGACACCGCGCGCTTCAAGTTCGCGCCCCAGCCGCCCACCGTCATCCTCATGGCCGGCCTCCAGGGCTCCGGCAAAACCACCACCACCGGCAAACTCGCTACCTGGCTCAAAAAGGGCGGCCACCGCCCTCTGCTCGTCTCCGTCGACGTCTACCGCCCCGCCGCCCGCGAACAACTCAAAGTCGTCGCCGACTCCATCAAAGCCCAAATCTACGTCGGCAAACTCCCCTCGCAAGATTTGTCATCTCGACCGGAGTCACCGCAGAGCGGTGACGCAGTGGAGAGACCTGCTTCTGCCCCCGCCCATGCCCCGGGTACAGCCGACGTATTGAGACTCGCCAAAGAGGCCTACCGCGAAGCCCGCAACTTCGCCAACGACATCCTCATCGTCGACACCGCCGGCCGCCTCGGCATCGACGAAGCCCTCATGGACGAGATGGCCCAGCTCAAGGCCGAGCTCAACCCCACCGAAATCCTCTTCGTCGCCGACGCCATGACCGGCCAGGACGCCGTCCGCTCGGCGAAGGCCTTCAACGACCGCCTCTCCATCACCGGCGCCATCCTCACCAAAATGGACGGCGACAGCCGCGGCGGCGCCGCCCTCTCCATCCGCAAGATCACCGGCGCCCCCATCAAGTTCCTCGGGACGGGTGAGAAAGCGGATGCCTTCGAGGCCTTCCACCCCGACCGCATCGTCGGCCGCATCATGGGCATGGGCGACGTCGCCACCCTGCTCGAGCGCGCCGAAGAAAAGCTCGACAAGAGCAAGGCCGAAGCCTTCGCCAAAAAAGCCTTCTCGGGCGAAGGCTTCTCGCTCGAAGACTTCCGCGAACAGCTACGTCAGATCAAAAAGCTCGGCAGCATGCAATCCATTCTCAAAATGCTCCCCAGCATCGGCCCCTTCCAGGGCCTCCAGCAAGCCGCCGGCCAGGTCGACGACAAACAACTCGACCGCGTAGAAGCCATCATCAACTCGATGACCAAGAAAGAACGAGCCAACAGCAACATCATCAACGGCAGCCGCCGCAAACGCATCGCCCTCGGCTCCGGTACCACCGTCCAAGAGGTCAACAACCTCCTGAAACAACACGCCCAAATGTCCAAGATGATGAAGAGCATGTCCACCGGCGGAGGCATGGCCAAAATGCAACAACGCCTAATGAGCCAAATGAGCGGCATGCAACGGTTTGGAAGAGGTTAGCGTTAATGATAAGTTCGTTTGTCATCTCTCAATTTAAAGCATTCGCACATGTCGAGCTCGACCAGCTACGGCGAGTAAACCTCATCGTTGGCGCGAACAACGCCGGAAAGAGCTGCATCTTAGAGGCGATGCGACTCTGGAGTGCAAATGGCTCTCCTTTCGTGATCCAAGATCTACTCCGCGCACATGATGTAGACACGAGTTCGTTCCGCAGAAGAAGGCGGGCACGTGAGGAGGAGCTCGACTTAGATGAGTTACTGATTGATCAGCAGGCAGAAAATCCGATTAGATTTCTCTTTCACGGCTTTCACTACAAAGTGGACAGGGACGTTGAAATACGGGTAGGACCTCGTGGTGAAGAAGATCAACTCAAACTTTCATTGGGAACTTACAAGACAATTCGCTCAGAAGAGGGTGTGCCTAGGAGGATTAAGGTAGGGCCTTCGATGTTCTCCGATTACGAATCGGAAAGTGAACTTGTGCTTGAGATAAGGTACGGGAACTCACGCCCAATCCTCTACCCCACTGAAAGCTTACTAGTTCGCAGAGGAATGCTACGTGCCAATATTTCGGACGACATACCGCTCCGTCCAGTTACCATTGTTGGTACATCGGGTGTATCTTCGACTCAAGTTGCTCAGTTATGGGATCGAGTGAGTCTCACTCCAGATCAAGAGCGGGTTCTAGAATGTTTGCGCCTTGTTGAGTCACGAATTGATGGGCTTACCCTGATCTCCGAACGGGAAGGTGCTCACAGCTCAGAACGAATTCCAGTTGTCAGCCTCCGCGGTAACCGTGGCAGATTTCCGCTCAAAACTATGGGCGACGGCGTGACGCGACTATTTCATATCGCCTTGGCGATGGTGAATGCGCGAGGTGGCTTCGTACTTATCGACGAATTCGAGAACGGGTTGTACTGGGATGTTCAGAATCGATTGTGGCCCTTAGTGTTCCAATTCGCTGCCGAGTTCAACGTGCAAGTGTTTGCGACTTCTCATAGCACCGATTGCATGAAGGGTTTTCTGAAGGCGACTGAACACAACCCCTCCTCGGGTTCCTTGTATAGAGTTGAGCGTTTTGACGGCAGTGCGGGAGTGCGTCGAATTCCTACGCTCAATGCGACTGATGCGTTGGAGGCAGGAGTGGAGATTCGATAATGGGCACAGCATTTCCCTTTTGCAAAGAAGAGGGCTTGAATATTCTGGTTGTAGAGGGCAAAGACGATTGTAACGGGATATACCACTTCGCCGCTCGCACCAAGCTAACGGGGAGATTCGGCATATGGGCGGGGGATAACGATCATCAAGCGCTAGCCAAGTTCGGAGGCCTGCTGGCGGCTACTCCCAGCGCTCGCCCGCGGATTGTTGGCTTGGTTCTAGATTGCGATACCTCAGAGCATACGGATGGAAGCCCACTTACCAGAAGATGGCAACAGGTACAGTACCGCCTTGACAACTCCGGATACAGCATTCCGGCGAATCCCGATCCGCATGGCACAGTTCTCGTCAGCACAGACCCAGCTATGCCTAGAGTCGGCGTATGGATCATGCCCGACAATTGTTCTGAAGGTATGTTTGAGGACTTTCTTCTTAGGTTAGTCTCGCCCAATGCTCGGGCCTACGCGGAATCGGTCGTCGATGAGGCGAAAGTACAGGGCCATGCTGATTTCAATAACCTACATCGATCTAAGGCGATCGCTCATACGCTTCTCGCTTGGAAGGACGAACCAGGTCGTCCAATAGGCATCGCAATGCGCATGGGCGTATTCGATGTCGATTCCGAACTCGGTTCTGCCTTTAAGACTTGGCTGGACGCTCTGTTCGTACCGGGTTGAAGTTTTTGGACCCTCTCGGGCGGGCGGCCCACATCTCAACTCACCATAAAGCGGGTGCCCCAGGTCTCGCTTCTGAGACCTGGGTGTTGGTACCGCTACAAC
>CAXTRU010000408.1:0-3250 GCA_964246665.1 uncultured Acidobacteriaceae bacterium | reverse complement strand
AGAGCACCACCGTCAAGATCCTCACCACGCTGGCCGCCCCCGACGCGGGGAGCGCGGTCATCGAGGGCATCGACGTGATCACCGCCCCGGGCCTGGCCCGCCGTCTCATCGGCGTCGTCGGGCAGCGTTCCGGGGCCGACCGGTGGACAGTAGCATCGCCGACACGGCGGCGGCATCTGAGCTAGCGGGATGAGCATGGAACAGGAGAACCGCCTGGCGCGGGCTGCGTCGGCGTATCTGCGGTCTGCCCGGCATCAGCCGGTGGACTGGCACGAGTGGAGCGAAGAGGCGTTCGCCAAGGCGCAGCGCGAAGACAAGCCGGTTCTGCTGGACGTGGGCGCGGTGTGGTGCCACTGGTGCCACGTGATGGACCGCGAAAGCTACGAAGACCCGCAGACCGCAGCGGTGATCAATGAGGAGTTCGTCGCGATCAAGGTGGACCGCGATGAGCGACCCGACGTGGATACGCGCTACCAGGCCGCGGTGGCGGCGATCAGCGGGCAGGGTGGATGGCCGTTGACGGCGTTTCTCACGCCCGAGGGTAAACCTTACTTCGGCGGCACCTATTTTCCCGCGGAGGAGCGGTACGGTCGGCCGAGCTTTCAGCGCGTGCTTCGCAGCATGGCCGAGGTGTACCGGCACCAACGCGGCGAGGTGGAGGAATCGGCCGACAGCGTGATGACCGCCATCGAGCAGAGCGAAACGCTCTCCGGCAGCGGCGATCCGCTAGGCCAGCCCCTGCTGGACAAGATAATTGAAGCGATGCTGGCGCAGTTTGACGCGCGTAATGGCGGCTTTGGCACACAGCCCAAATTTCCGCATGCGGCGGCGCTGGATCTGCTGATCGATACGGCCAGCCGGCCGGGGCCGATGGCTGCGAGAGCGGCTGAGGTCGTGAAGGCGACGCTGGCGAAGATGGCCGCGGGTGGGATCCATGACCAGCTTGCGGGCGGATTTCATCGCTATTCGGTGGATGAGCGGTGGGTTGTGCCGCACTTCGAGAAGATGGCCTATGACAATAGCGAGCTGCTGCGGGTCTACACGCACGCGTTCCAAAGCTTTGTGGACCCGACCTTTGCGCGCGTGGCGGCGAGCATTTTGCGGTGGATGGACGAGGTGTTGAGCGACCGTGAACGAGGCGGGTTTTACACCTCACAGGACGCGGACGCTTCGCTGGACGACGATGGGGATTACTTCACGTGGACGCGGGCCGAAGCGCAGGCGGTTCTGACGCCGGAAGAGCTTGAGGTGGCGGCGGCGTTCTTCAACCTGCGACCCTTGGGTGACATGCACCACAACCCGGCGAAGAACGTGCTGCACGTGGTGGACGATGGGCCCGCGTCCTTGGGCGCGCTGCAGGGCCGTACCGGGGAAGAGACGCAAGCGCTGCTGACGTCGGCCAAGGAGAAGCTGCGCAGTGAGCGGCTGCGCCGGCCGACGCCCTTCATCGATAAAACGATTTACACGGGCTGGAATGGGCTGTGCGTCTCGGCGTACCTGGCGGCCGGACGGGCACTGGCGCTGCCGGATGCGACGGCGTTTGCGCTGAAGTCGCTGGATCGGGTTTTGGACACGGTGCTGGGTGAGGATGGCGGTTTGGCGCGGGTGGTCGCGTATGGCGAGGGCGGCACTTCGGCGCAACGTGTTGCCGGGGTGCTTGAGGACTATGCCTACCTCGGGATGGCAGCGCTGGACGCCTGGGAAGTCACCGGTGAGCTGCGGTACTTCACCGCAGCGGACCGGCTCGCGCAGGTGTTGTTGGATCGCTTCTACGATGCGGCCGAGGGCGGATTTTTCGATACCGAACAGGGTCTGGGTGGCGCAGCTCTAGGTGCCCTGAGTGCACGGCGAAAGCCGTTGCAAGACGCGCCCACGCCGGCGGGGAACTGCGTGGCGGTGAGCTTGCTTTTGCGCCTGCACGCGCTCACCGACAAAGATCTCTATCGCCAGCGGGCCGAGGAAACGCTGACCGCCTTTTCCGGCGTCGCGGAACATTTGGCACTTTACGGCGCGAGTTACGGGCAGGCGCTGCGACGCTGGATCGCGGCTCCCGTGCAGGTGTGCGTTGTGGGCGACGACGAGGTAGCAGAGGAGCTGACCGCAGTAGCCATGGCACGCTTCATGCTGAACAAAAGCGTTGTTCGGCTGCGGCGCGAGCATTTGACAGCGCTGCCTCCGGCCTTGGCCGCGACGTTGCCGCAAGTGCCCAGCACGGATGGGGCGTTCGCGCTGGTGTGCCGGGGCAATGTTTGTCTGCCGCCTGTACTCGCCCCCGAAGATCTTTTAGATGTGCTCGAGAATGTCGGCTAAAAACACAGCGCGCCCGTCATCCTGGGTCGCAGAAAACATTCAGGCTCTCGCAGGAACGCTGGTACGGCGCGACGCTGGCCGCGTCCCTGGGGCGAATGCGTACTCGAGGCGACGACGGGCTGAATGGTTTGGTCTTTGGCCGGGCGGGCGATCAAAGGGAAGCCGTTTGGAGAACGTCGACTTGCGCCTAACATCGCGACTCTACTGCGCTCACGAAGACGCCTGCGGAGCCAGATCTCCCTCCACTGCAGTCTGAGGGGCAATAATCTGAGGCGCAAGAGCCTTGTTTGGAGCCGGTTTTTCCGGCTGCGAAAGGACGAGGGTTGCCGGCGTGCCAAGTTCGATCCCTTGCTCGTCAAAGGCAGCCAGGATGCGGCGACGAAGCTCCCGCAGCACGCCGTCACGCTGGTTGACTCGCACGCGCAGGTTGATAGGGTAGGTCACTTCGCGGCCGGCGATACGGTCCACGCCGGGAACGTCAGGGTCGCTGAGGATGACGTCTTTGAAGGCCTCATCGGCGCGGACCTCCGCAGCGATGCGACGCAGCAGCACAAGCACCCGGTCCGGGTTCTCGCGCGAACTGACGCTGAGCGCCAGGGAAGCGACGGAAAAGTCGCGGGAAAGGTTGGAGACTGTCGCGATCTGGCTGTTGGGCACGATGTAGAGCGTGCCGTCGCCGTCGCGGAGCTTGGTGCAGCGCAGGGTCAGGTCCTCCACCGAGCCCTGAAGGCCAGCGATCTTTACCGTGTCGCCCACCGCAAACTGGTTTTCCAGCAGGATGAAGACGCCGTTCAGCATGTCCTTGAACAACGATTGCGCGCCAAAGCTGATGCCGAGGCCGATGACGCCCGCCGAGGCGATGAACGGGCCCAGGGGCACCCCGATGGCTCCGAGGATCTGGATGATGACGTAGAACCCGATCAGCCCATATGCGCTGGCA
>CAXTRU010000407.1:0-3252 GCA_964246665.1 uncultured Acidobacteriaceae bacterium | reverse complement strand
CAAACTACCCGGCCTCTGCTTGAGCGTCGGGCGACCTAAGGCGATTCGACTCTAACTCCGATGCCGGGCGGATTGCGCGCTTTCTGTTATCGGTTTAGTACAGTGCGGGCGCTGTCTTGTGACTCATACAGGGGCACACGTAGCCTCGCAGAGCGGAACAGGTAGGTAGAGAAAATCGCCAGAAGAGGTTCAAGGGGCGCACGCATGCGAGCTTCGGCGATGACGAGGTAGTAGATCAGCGGAATGACGAGAAACGCTGCGGCGAACAGTCGCGATGCGGGAACGTTTCGGCGAAGTGCAAGGCCGAGCCCTAATAACCCACTTAGGCTAACAAAGGAAAAATTGAGTTCGCGGAACGCCTCATTGAGCGGGCCGTGGTCAAACGGGTGGGGAACACCGAACCAGTAGAACTGGATTCGCAGCAGGACGAAGCGGAGGAAGAGGCCGCGTTCGCTGGAGATGAGCGCTTTCGCTCGCTTCAGTTGCACTCGGTTGTAGGCGACCTCACCGAGATGTTGATATCTCTTCCACTCCGGGTCGTGGGTGCTCAACGGGACCACGGTTGTGTATGGGAAGCCCCCGTTGGAGGGAAGCGCAGACAAGTACAGTTCGGCGCCGAAGTTGGAGCGGAGTGGCACAAAGGCATGGAGAGCGCGCTGGTTCCGAACGGCCCAGGGTACAAGACAGGCAAAAAAGACCAGGGCTCCGGCGATGGCCGGACGTAGTGCTGGTAGCAAAAATCGGCGCGCGGGCCACAGAAGCCAACAGATCTGGACAGGCAAGAAACTCAACAGGGAGCTGTTGGACAGAGCGACGAGTCCCCAGAAGAGACCCAAGAGAGCCCAGGTACGGGGCGAACGGCTTTGGGCCGGGGAGCCGATACCACGCAGGCGCAGGCCGATGGCGAGCACCATAGCGAAAAGCCAGGTGGTGACGGCCATGTCCCATGGCCAATGAACGGCATACTGCATGGCTGCCGGGTACAGCGTCCAAAGCCATCCTGACCATAGGGCCACTCCGGGGCCGTCCCGACGTTGGCGGTAACAGCGATCGGCGATCTCATAAACAACAGACGCTGTGGCCGCTGAGAACAGCGAATTCGTCGTGAGTAGGAACCAAGCGGATAGGTTGGAGTAGATCCCGAAGAGGCGAAAATAGGCAGCCATCAAGAGCGGATAGAGGGGCGGATTCCAAGCGGTGGGTCCGGTGTGGTGGCCAAAGGGGTCAGAAAAGCCGTGGCCCATCGCAAGAGCGCGGGCGATACGGCCCATCTCCCAGCCGTATGCAAAGTGGTCTTCTGAGGCGCGGAAGCGATAAGTGTGGGCGATTGTAAGGAACGAAACCCGAAGCAGAAAGCCGACCCAGAACATGCGCCGGACAGCGGGAATGGTCCACGCGTTTCGGCCATCGCTCACGCCGTCCGTACCCGTCCGGAAGAAACGGCTGAGTGCTGCCATGGCGTGCATCTGTGTAAGTCTACTGTGCTGCGCTGGTCGGCAGACACCTGTTCCCATTGGGCAATGGAGGTAACAGCACTTCATTGCAAGAGCGAGGTACTAAAGTTGTGGTGCCAGCAGCAACTACGGATGCTAGGCTTCTCCCGTGCCTAAACCCAAAGCGAATAAACTCGGTTGCCATCACCCCAGAATGGTTCGCCGACAGCGGACAGGCCTTTGGGATGCCGTGATGTATCGCTTTGGCCTGTTCCCCTGGCAATGCCGATTGTGCGGGTGCCGCGTGTATGTCAAGCACCGGCGCACTCGCGAGGTGACAGGCCCTGAGCCGGACTTCCGGTCATGGATTCACTCGGAAACCACGGTGGGAGGGCAAGAGCTGCCGAAGGCATGACGGTGGTCGTCCCTGCCTGGCGGGAGGTTTTCCCTTCGTCTGTGGCCCGTTCTGGTGCTTCTTGTGACACTTCGGAAAGTGTCCTGCTGCCCGCCCCAGGGGTGTACCGCCGGCCTACGCTGGGCGAATGAAAGCTCTCGCGTCGCTTCTGATCTTCGGCCTTTTCAGTTCCAGTCCGCTCCACGCACAAGTCGGCGATTGGTCGCAGGTGCAGCGGTTGCGACCTGGAACGCGGGTGACCGTGACGACGTGGCATCATGCGCCCTGCGTCCTTCGGCAGGCGGACGACGATGGGATCGAGTGCGTACTGGGCACCAACGTGTACTGGGTAGACCGGCGCGCGTTCTGCGCCTCACCGTGCCCAGCAAAAGCAAAGGTGCGGTTCTGGAGACAGTGGTTGGAGCATTTACCGGTGCTGCCATCGAAGCGACCCTGGACAGCCCAGGCGATTCCGCCAAGGTGCCCCGGCTGCTGGTCGGAGCTGCCCTGGGCGCTTGCATTGGCTTCGGCATCGGCCATGCACACCACCCAGGGGAACTGGTGGTGTACGAGGCGGCGCTTAGCTTCCCTTGAGGAAGGCTTCCGCAGTACGCAGTGCCAAGGCCATGATCGTGAGCGCAGGGTTGGCGGCGAGGGCCGTGGGGAAGGTGGAGTTGTCGCTGATCCAGAGATTGGGGATCTGATGCGCGCGGCCGGTCGGGTCCACAACGGAGGTCTCAGGGTCTGCGCCCATGCGGCAGGTGCCGATCTGGTGGGCGGTGCGGCGCATGGACCAGACATCGCGCGCGCCGGCGGCCTTCCAGGCCTCCGTCATGACGTGGATGGCGTGAGCCTCCATGGCGAGCTCATTCGGGCCGTAGCTGAAGTGAAGCAACGGCTTGGGAAGGCCATTTTCGTCGAGCTCCTTCGAGAGCTCAAGGTAGTTGTCCTTGGAAGGGAGGACTTCGCCATTGGCCCCGATTCCGGCGACGTAGTTGTAGCTGGCGAGATAGCTGGTGAGCTCCTTGCCGAACAGGCCGCGGGCGCGGGCGACGGCCGTGGACCAGGTGACCGGGACGACACCGAGGGATTGCGTGAGATAGCCACCGACAAAGCCTGGATTGTCCGGCGGACGCATGTGGTCTTCGGAGATCACGGTCGCGGGAAAGCCCTTGTTCATGCGGACGGGTTGGTCGAAGGTGCCCCATACCTGCGGCGACACATGGCCCATGTAGTTCCTACCGACCTGCCCGGAGCCGTTGGCCAGGCCCGTGATGAGGAGCAGGCGGGCGGACTCGAGGATGGGAGTGGATTCGGGCTCGCCGTAGCAGGCGGCGGTGGAGGAAAAGACGAGGCGGTCATGCCCGGTGGCGAGCATGGCTTCCAGCAGCGAGAGGGTGCCGGCGGTGTGGTTGCGGAAGTAGC
>CAXTRU010000406.1:0-3285 GCA_964246665.1 uncultured Acidobacteriaceae bacterium | reverse complement strand
CCACACCTCACAGGCCCCACTCCTCGCCACCGCCAACCTCGTGTTCGAAGACCACGGCGATGACGAGCGCTACATCCTCGCCTACACCACTACGCCGCAACCGGCCACCCAGACGACCAGTCTGTTCGATGGCATCACGGACGAAGAGCGATAGCCCGGCCAACTTCGCCCGCTTGACTTCAACGGCAACAGCACCGCAACGCCTCTGGCCCGCAGCCGAATCAGCATCCTATGCACGGGCGCATATGCCCAAGGAGTCCGCATGAGCACCACGCACGAATCGCTTGACCTTGACGACGCTCGCCGCATCATTGCTGCCGCCACCCAGAAAGCAAACGCCATCGGCCAGCCCATGAACATCGCTGTCGTCTGCGCCGGCGGGTATTTGCTCGCCTTTGAGCGTATGGCCAACGCTTGGCTGGGCTCGGTCGATATCGCACAGAAGAAGGCGTGGACCTCGCGCGCCTTCAACATCACCACACAAGACCTCGGCAAGAACTCGCAGTCCGGCGATCAGTTCTTCGGTATCCACGCCTCAAACGACGGCAAGGTGATGATCTTCGCCGGTGGTCTGCCCATCAAGAAGGGCGACAAATTCGTAGGAGCCATCGGCGTCTCCGGGGGAAGCGGCGAACAGGATCAGGCTGTGGCTGAAGCCGGCGCTGCTGCCTTTCAAAGCTAAAGCCGTGTCGCAAGGAGGAGCCGACAGCGAGGCTGCCGGCTCTTCTTCTGTCTGCGAAAGCTATTCCTTATCCCCGCCGCCGCCATACATCGCGTCGATCTGCTGCTTGTACTTTTCCGCAATCACGCGCCGCTTCAGCTTAAGACTGGGGGTCAACTCCCCTTCCTCAACGCTCCACTCATCCGGCACCACTGTGACTCTCTTGATCGTCTCGAAATGAGCCAGCCCACCGTTCACTTTTTCCGCGATGCTTTGGTACAGCTTCTGCACCTTAGGATCTTTCACAAGCTCCGGCCTGCCGCTCACAGTCACGCCGTTTTGCTTCGCCCAGCTTTCCAGAGCCTTGAAGTTCGGTGAGATCAGCACGCTGACGAACTTCCGATTATCGCCGATGAGCGCCGCATGTTCCACCAGGCCGTCGCTCTTCAGCTTGCTTTCCACCGGCTGCGGCGCGATGTACTTGCCGCCCGAGGTCTTCATCAACTCTTTCTTGCGATCCGTGATTGTCAGAAAGCCGTCTTCGAACTTGCCGATGTCGCCGGTCTTGAACCAGCCGTCCTCGGTGTACTCCTTTTTGGTCGCTTCCTCATTTTGCCAGTAGCCCTGGAACACGGAGGATCCGCGCACTTCAAGCTCCCCGTCAGAGGCAAGCCGTGCTTCCAGGTTGGGGATAACTTTGCCGACCGTGTTGGGACGAAACGCGTCCATGGTGCTGCGCGCGATGACCGGCGACGTTTCCGTCATCCCGTAGCCTTCCACAATGCGTATGCCCGCGCTCAGAAACCAGTCCGTGGTTTCCTTGCCCAGCGGCGCGCCCCCGGAGACATACAGCTTCACATTGCCGCCGAACGCCTCCTTCACCTTGCCGAACACGAGGTAGTTTGCGATCTTCCACCCAAGCGACCCAGGAGTCTTGCCCTGAGCAATCTCATCCTTGTGCGCGAGGCCCTGTTGCAGCGCCCAACGGAGCACCTTCTGCTGAAAACCCTTTGCGCGCCCTTCCACAGTCTGCCGCACTTTCTCGAACACTCGCGGCACCGCCAGAAAGATCGTCGGGCGTACGGCTTTCATCGCGTTCGGCAGGTCGTCGAACTTGGGCAGGTAGGCAATCGTTGCTTCATGCGCATACATCGCGTAGTCCAGATGGCGCGCCAAGGCATGGCTCAAGGGCAGAAACGAGATGGAGCTGTCGCCCTTGACGATGTTCAGGCCCTCCGTCGAGTGCCGTAGATTCGACGCCATATTCTTGTGCGTCAGCGCTACGCCCTTGGGGTCGCCGGTCGTGCCTGAGGTGTAGATGATCGACGCCAACTCTTCCGGCCTGGCCGACTTCAGCAGGTTGTCGAAGGTCTGATTCTGCGTTTCGAGCTCCGGCGCGTTCTTGAGCAGGCTCTTGAAGCTCTCGGCGCCTGTGAACTCGCCCTCATCCCACACCACAACGTGTTCCACGGTCTTGATCTGGTCGGCAACCTTCAGCAGCTTGTCGAACTGATCCTTCGTAGACATAAAGATCGCCTTCGCCCCGGAGTTGTTCAGGATGTAGGCCATCTGCTCCGGCGTCAGCGTCTGGTACAGTGGCACGTCGGCCGCACCGATGGCGAGCACCGCGAAGTCGACGACCGGCCACTCCCAGCGATTCTCGCCAACCAGCGCCACGCGGTCTCCGCGCTGAATGCCCCAGCTCTGCAGCGCTTCGGCCACGGCGCGCACTCGCCCGTACATCTGCTTGGCGGTGATGGGTTTCCACTCGCCCGCATCTTTGTATTGAGCAACCGTTTCGTCGCCCCGCGCCGCCACGCGCGCAAACACATCGTTCAGTGTTGAAAGCTCCAGCATCGTGCTCCTCACCAGGTCTGTCCTGCTACGCAGGTCCTTGAATACTCAGCAGTTTGGATGCAGTCTTAGCCGCTGTCATACGCCTTGGCCGGCGAGGATTGCGCCGCGGCCAGCTACTGCCCTGGGGCGCTCGCCTTGCCTGGTCCCGCCGATGCGGCGGTACGGGGGTAGTATCCCGCTCGCGTCCTCACCTGCAGCTTGCCGAAGCCCTTGCCCTTGGCTTCCACGTGCACCTGCCGGTAGCCACCCTGCGACGGCGGCCGGGTGCTGCGGTACTCAATCGTGTACTGCTGCCGGATGTCGGCGGCGACCTCACGCGTGATCCCGTCCACGTCCTTGAGCGCATGGGGAAAATAGGCCTGGCCGCCGGTCTGCTCCGCCAACTCAGCCAGCACCTGCTTGGAATGCCGGCTTTCGCTGCGGCTTGTGTCCTCGCCAAAGAGCAGGCCGATGCAGTAGATCACCGGCCCGTCCAGTTCCTGTACGCGGCGGATGGTCTGCTCCAGCGTCGCGCTGGACGCGTTGTCGTCACCGTCCGTGACCACCAGCAGCACCTGCTTGGGTCGCTTGGCGTTCTTGGCCAGGTAATCGGCCGAGGCGATCACGGCGTCATAGAGCGCGGTGCCCCCGCTGGACTTGATGTAGCTGAGGCCCTGCTGCAGCTTGCCGATGTCGCTCGTGAAGTCCTGGTCGATATACGCTTCCGAGCTGAAGTCCACCAGAAACGCCTCATCCTGTCGATTGGATAGCCGGACAAGGTCCAGCGA
>CAXTRU010000405.1:2584-3287 GCA_964246665.1 uncultured Acidobacteriaceae bacterium | reverse complement strand
GGTCAAGTGTGCGCCCTGTGTTCATGATGATGCCTTGAGTGGAGGCGCACCACGAGTGTTGGCGCTTCCTCCCCCCCCCTTATCTCGAGATCAAGCCGACAGCAGTTTATCCGGCGTGATCGGGTAGTGGCGGACGCGTTTCCCGGTTGCGTTGTAGGTGGCATTGGCGATGGCGGCCATTGCGCCGGTGATGCCGATCTCGCCGATGCCGCGCGCACCCTGCGGGCTGAACTTGGTGTCGGGGATGTCGAGCACGGTGACATCAAGGATGGGGATGTCACGGTTCACCGGGACGTGGTACTCCGCGAGGCTTTCATTCACCGTGCGCCCCGTGTTGGGGTCGAAGTGTGTTTCTTCTTCCAGCGCAAAGCCGACACCCCACACGATGCCGCCCATCAGCTGGTTCAGGCCTGTCTTCTTGTTTAGCAGCGAACCAATGTCGTAGGTCGCCACGACGCGGCGAACGCGAGTCATCCCGGTGCTCTTATTGACGGCGACCTCGGCGAACACCGCACCCCAGCTCATGTTGCTGGTTGCGCTCAAGGTTTCGCCCTCCTCCGCGGAGCCCGTCGTTTCCACGGGTTTGTTCCCGTTGCGCGCGAGCAGGGCCTTGAGGTCCTCGCCGGTGTGCGGCTTCTTCGTCAAGAATACCCGGCTGCCTTCGACCTTGACGTCCTCCGGCAGGGCACCGTGCACGGGCGAT
>CAXTRU010000405.1:0-2574 GCA_964246665.1 uncultured Acidobacteriaceae bacterium | reverse complement strand
GCGCCGACGGCAAGATCGCCCAGCTTGAGTTGAAGCTGTTTGCACGCCGCCTGCACCGCCGGCCCGACCGACGCCGTCGACTGCGAGCCGCCCGAGACAGGCGCCTTCGGCAGGCTGGAGTCGCCCAGCTTGACGTCGACCAGCGCTAAATCGACGCCCATGGCCTGCGCAGCGGTCTGCTGCATGATGGTGTACATGCCGGTGCCGAGGTCCTGCGTTCCGGACGCCACATACAACCGACCATCCGGAGACAGGCGTGCGAGCACGTTCGCCGCAGAGCGGTACGCGCCGTAGATCGCGGTCGCCATGCCGTAGCCGATCAGCTCGTTGCCCTCGGTGACCTGGCCGGGGGTCGGGTTGCGTTTTGACCAGCCGAAGCGGTCGGCAGCCTGCTGGTAGGCCTCACGCAGGTGCTTGGAGCTCCAGGGCTTGTCTTCGGCGAGGTTCTTTTCGGCGTAGTTCACCAGGCGGAACTGCAGGGGGTCCATCTTGAGCTGTTCAGCCATTTCGTCCATGGCAATTTCCAGCACGGCCGTGCCGGTGGACTCGCCTGGGGCGCGCATGAACGTGGGCACGCCATAGTTCAGGGGGACCACCTTGAGGCTGGTCTCGTTGGAGCCGCTCTGGTACAGGTAGCGACTCACACCCACCGACTCCTCGATGAAATCTTCAAGGACCGAGGCATGGATCACGGCGTCGTGCTGGATGCCGGTGATCTTGCCGTCGCGGTTCGCGGCGATCTTGATCATGTTCATCGTGGTCGGTCGCGCGCCCACGGGACCAAACATCTGTTCGCGGCCGAGCACCACCTTCACAGGCTTGTTGACCACCTTGGCCGCCATGGCGCACAGCACCACGTGCGACCACGCCGACCCCTTGGAGCCGAAGCCGCCGCCCACCACCGGGCAGGAGACGTGGACGTCATCCTGCGCGAGGTTCAGCGTGCGGGCCAGCGAGGCTTTCGACCCGCTGATGTACTGCGTTGTGTCGTAAACGTTGAGCTTTTCGCCGGTCCACCACGCGATGGTGGCGTGCGGCTCCAGGGGATTGTGGTTCTGGACGGGCGTCACGTAGGTCTGCTCCAGCTTGACCTCCGCGCCGGAAAGGGCCTGCGCGGCGTCGCCCCGCTTTTGCGCGTTCGGCTCGCGGCTGCTGGTCTTGGGCCACCGCGCGCTGTCCAGGTGCTTGTCGAAGTTCAGCGTCGCAGGCTTGGGCGTGTACTTGATGTTGAGCAGCGCGGCGGCGGCCATGGCCTCATTCAGAGAGCGGGCGACGATGAAGGCGATCGGCTGGCCGTTGTAGTTGACATCCGCATCCTGCAGCACGGTGAGGGAGCGCTTGGCTGGCGGCTGTGGCTTGCCGACCTGCAGCTTGGGCGCGTTGAACGGCGTAAGGACGGCAACCACGCCCGGCGCGCGCTCGGCCGCCTTCTGGTCCATGGACGCAACGGTGCCGGACGGGATGGTGGACTGCACCATGTAGCCGTAAAGAAGATCCGTGGCGGGGAACGGCTCTTTGAACTCGGCGACGTACTTCTGGCGGCCCGTAACTTTGGCGACACCTTCGTAGCGATGCGCGGGCTGCGGGAGGGGCTTGTCTTGCTTGTCCTGATCCTGTGCGTACATTTAAGCGTTGGCTCCCTTGGCGGCCTGCGAAAGGCCCCGCACGATGCAGTTCTTGGCTAGCTGGAGCTTGAAAGCGTTGTCCTTGTAGCCCTTCGCTCCACGAAGAGCAAGGTCAGCCGCCTGCTTGAAGGTGGCCTCATTTGCAGGCTTGCCGATGAGGGCGTGTTCCGCTTCGGGCGAGTGCCAGGGCTTGTGCGCCACGCCGCCAAGCGCCAGCCCGGCGGACTTGATCGTGTCGCCGTCAAGCTGAAGGCCGGCTGCCACAGAGACGAGTGCGAACGCATACGACTGGCGATCGCGCGCCTTCAGATACCAGGAATGCTGAGCAAAGGCGGCGGTATTGGCGGGCAGCGTGACGGCGGTGATCAGCTCATCCGGGCCAAGCACAGTGTCCTTGGTGGGGTCGTCGCCCGGAAGGCGATGGAACTCGCGGACAGGGATCGTGCGCTTGCCCTTGGGACCCTGCACTTCAATCGCTGCGTTCAGCGCGTAGAGCGCAACACACATATCGCTGGGGTTGGTCGCGATGCAGGTATGCGGCGAAGTCGCGCCTTGATCGGTTTGGCCGAGGATGGCATGGATGCGATTGAAGCCAACCAGCGCGCCGCAGCCGCTGCCGGGCTTGCGCTTGTTGCAGGCCGGGAAGGCGGTGTCGGTGAAGTAGGAGCAGCGGGTACGCTGCAGCTGGTTCCCGCCGGTGGTAGCGAGGTTGCGCAACTGCGGGCTGGCGCCGGCAAGCAGCGCAAAGCTGAGCAGCGGGTAATTGGCAACAATATCGGCGTGGTTCGCGAGATCGCTATTGCGGACGCTGGCGCCGATGGTGGCACCCTGGGCGGACGCAGTGACCTTGTCCAGGCCGATGTGATTGACATCGACCAGCGCCGTCGGCGACTCGACGCCATACTTCATCAAGTCGACGAGATTGGTGCCGCCGCCGAGGAACTTGGCA
>CAXTRU010000404.1:0-3305 GCA_964246665.1 uncultured Acidobacteriaceae bacterium | reverse complement strand
CGGAGCTCTGATCACCGGCGGAGGACGGCTGAAAGCTGACGGTGAGCGAGCACTGTGCTCCCGCCGCCAGCGGACTGGTGCACGTGCTGGAGGCGATGGAGAAAGGACTTGCGACCGCGACTGTGAAGGGTTGAGCTGACGTGCTCTGGTTCTGCAGCGTTAAGGATTGCGTGCTGGACCCACCAACGGCCGTGGACGGAAAGCTGAGCGAGGCGGGGTTGACCGTGAGACGCATCGCTCCGGTACCTGTGAGGGTGAGGTCCTGGGAGACGATGCCGTTGTTGACGAGGATGCCGAGGGTGCCGGAACGGGCCCCTGTAACGCTGGGCGCGAAGGTCAGGGTGACGGTGCAAGAGACCTGGGGAGCCAGTGATGCCGGGCAGGTATTTGCTTGGCCAAAATCGCTCTGCGAAGCCCCCGCAGGAACGGTGACGCGGAGATCTGTGACGTTCAGCGGGGCTGTTCCGGTATTGGTCAGCTGCACGGGAAGGGTCGCGGTGGACCCAAGCAGAACTTCCCCAAAGTCAGGAGCGGAGGGACTGAGGCTGAAGGACGGGGCCGCAACGCCGGTTCCTGTGAGGGCGGCCTGAAGCGAAGAGCCGCCACCCGTGACCTGCAGCATGGCGCTGAGATATCCAGATGCCGCGGGATGAAAAGTGGCGCCGATGACACAGCTAGCCTGCGGCTGCAAGGCGATGCCTGCACAGGTATTTGCCGCGATGCTGAAGTTTCCGGCGGCCGTGCCCGTGACGGTTGGGTCCGCCACCGTGACCGGGGCCAGTCCGCTGTTGGTGACCGTGACGAGGCGCAACAGCGATGTGTTGCCGATTAACACGGTTCCGTAGCCAAGCCCGTACTGGTTGACGGATAAGAGGAGCGGACCATCTGTGGGGTTCTGTCGGAAGTACGCGAACCCGTCCACGCGCATACTGTTCCCGAGCACAACGCCGATGTCGGCGCTGGAGTCGCTGTTCGCCGTGGGGTTCGCGGTGATCATCGCGGTGCAGGAGGTTCCGGGCAGAAGCGGAGCGCCGCAGTTGCTTGTCTGACGAAAGACGCCGAACGTAAGGATGGAGCTGACCGCTGCGCTGCTGCTACCGGCGTTGGTAATAACCAGTGGACGCCCCGCGCTGGCAGTGCCGTTCTCCTGCGGCGGAAAGTTGAGCTGACCGAAGTCGAAGAAGACCTGGGAACCGGGCGCGGCGCTGAGGCCGGTGGGCGCAAAGGTCTGTGAGGCTGGTTGTGCGTTGCTGTTGATGGTGAGCGTATTGCCCGTGGGCGTGCTGCTCAGAGGCGTGAGGTAGCAGGAGGAACCAGCGGCAACCGTACTTCCGCATGTGTTGATGATCGACGTTATGCCGCTGCTGGGAACGATGCTGTCGATGTGGAGGTCGGCCGATCCCGCGTTGCGAAGCGCAAGCACTGGCCCTTGCAGACTCAGGCTGATCTGCGGTGCTGCCTGCGGAGAGATCTTGGCGAGAAAGGTGGAGTAGCTGACGAAGCTGCTGTTTTGCCCCAGCGCGGCCTGGGAGGTATACGCGAGGCCTGTACCGACGTTGATGGGATCGAGTATCTGGCTGCTGAGCGTCGAGTTGCCGGACCCCTGCGGTGACCCGCTAATGTACAGATTGCCCTGCTCATCCACGGCCATACCGCTGGGAACCTGGGCGACGTTCTTTCCACCGAAGCCCGTGGCACTGAGCAGGGAACCGGAAGGCGCCAGTTCAAGGATGTAGGCGCCGCTGCCCATGTCCGATGCGAGTGCGTTTTTGAAGGCGATGCTCCCGGTGGAAAAGGTTCCGCCCACGTAGAAGTTGCCACCCACGTCGAGAGCCGTGGATGTCACCGTGCCTTGGCCGAGATAGGTGGACCACGTATAGCCAGTCCGCTGCGGGTTGATGGCGGAGGCAAAGATGTATTGCTGGCCCTGCGCATACCCGATGGGATAGGTGGCATGGCTGGAGCCCGCGACCGTGTAGGGGAAGTCCTGGGCGGTCTGCGCTCCTGCGAGATAGATGGTGCCGTCCTGGGCCACCTGCATACCACCCAGGGAGTCCGACTGAATCGTGTTGCCGCCCAGTAACGTGCTGAACAGAAGGCTCTTTCCGTCAGGGGCAAATTCGGCAACATACGAGCCACCGGTTCCGGACTGAAACGAGTGCTTGAGCGGCACACTGGTGCCGTTGCCGGCGATAAAGATGTTGCCTTGCGCATCACGCGCAATGGCAATAGCGAGGGTGTAGTCGTTCATCAAGCCGGCGCCGTAGAAATAGCTGGAAAAGACCCAGTGCGTGCCATCCGGGTTGAGTTCGCCGAAGAAGGTGCTGCCGCACGAGGTGCAAAGGCCAGCGGTGTAGTTGGGCTGAAAGGCGTTCACGGTCTGCAGTCCGGCATCCGCGCTCAAACCGGCGACAAAAGCGTCTCCTGCGGCATCAATGGTGATGGCCTTGGGAAGCTGCTGGCCGGAGCCCAGCAGCGTGGAGTAGACAAGCGTACCGGTGGTGCTGAGCTTGGCGACAAAGCCGGCGTTGCAGAAGGAGCCGCACGTGCCAAGGTTCTGCGAGGTGGTGGGGAAGTTCGTCGCACCGGTGATCCCGGCGACATAGGCATTGCCGGAGGCGTCGAGCGCAATTGCGGCGGCGCTGCTAAAGCCCGAAGAGGGCAGGTACGTGGAGTACAGAATGTTTGTGCCGGTAGGGTCCAGTTTGGTGACGTAGACCTGTTCGCTGCCGCCTGGTCCGATGCCGGGGAGGCCGCCGCCGGTGACTGGGTAGCTTGTAGCGGCCGTCTGCCCGGTGATGAAGACGTCCCCTGCAGGGTCGATTTGCAGGGCAGAGACCGCTGTGTTGTTGTTTTCTCCGATGACGCTTGTGTAGCTGACAACGGGGTCGATGGTGAGTGGAGCGTTGTGGTCGTAGGGCCCGAGATTGAAGCCGAGTTTGCCTTCAGGGTCGAGCACGAAGTTGCTTGCGACTGCGAGGCGCTGTGTGCCGTGTTGCTGGAAGGCTACGGGTGCATGGAAGTGAATAGCCTGGCAGCCAGCAACGGCGGAAGCGGCGTGCAGGGTAGCGGAGCCGTCCTTTTCCAGGTGAAAGCTGGCCTCTGATCCAGGTTGCAGGGCAAGTGCGGAGGCATCGCCGTGCGGGTCCACCTGGAGGTCGTACTCCAGCTTGCCGGATTCACCGTGGAAGACCAGAGCGACACCCTGAGCGGCGGCCCTGTAGGTGACCGCGCTTTGCAGAGGGATGCCCTGGATCCAACGGGACGGGTCCTTGCCGGTGTAGTAGTTTGCGACGCCCCCGGTC
>CAXTRU010000403.1:0-3313 GCA_964246665.1 uncultured Acidobacteriaceae bacterium | reverse complement strand
CTGCCGCGCCGCCGCCGGCCGCAGGCGCCGCAGCCACCGTGGCTGCCGCTGCGGAAACGCCGAGGCGCTCCTCGAGCTTCTTCACGAGCTCCGCCGCCTCAAGCAGCGTAAGCCCAACAATCGCGTCTTCAATCTGCTGAATGTCCGCCATGATCTTCTCCCTGTACCTTTCGCAGCCCCTGTGGGGGACCTGCGTTGATTTGTACTGCCGTTGCTCTTCCCCTCGAGCTCGCGCCGGAGGTTGCCACGTCCCTTGCCGGGTTTCCGGTGCGCTCAGACTGCGCACCCGGCATAGGACGCAACGAAACTTGGGTTATCCCTCAACCGGGTCGGTCGAAGCGGCTTCACCGGCCTGCGACGCCGTGCCGTTCTCCGGCTGCGCGGCGCCCGACGGCTGCTCCGCCACCGGATCTGCCTCGGAGGCCGGGTTCGCCGCAATCTGCTCGGACGGGGTCGGCGCCTCTTCGGCGTGGGCCGCCGCTTCAGGCGTCTCCGTGCTGGCCTGCGGAGCTGCCTCAGCCTGGGCTGCTGCAACCGGCGCTGTCTTACCCGTCAGCTTGCCCTGCTCCCGTGCTTGGTCAATCACCACGGCAAGGTTGCGGCTAACGGCGTTGGTCACCGTTGCCAACCGGGTAGCTGGGGCGTTGATGAGGAATAGCAGCTTGCTAAACAGCTCTTCCTTGCCCGGCATGTTGGCTAGCTCACCAATCTGCTCCTTGGTGATCACCTTGCCGTCGACGATGCCCAGCTTGAAGGTAAACTCGGCGTTGTCCTTCACCCAGGTCGAAAGCGCCTTGGCCAGCGCCACCGGGTCACCCGAGGTATACGCCACCGAGCTCACGCCCTTGAGACCCTGCAGGGCCGCTTCCACCTTGGTGCCCTGCGAACTCTTGGCGGCCAGCTTATTCTTCACCACATGGTACGAGCCGCCCGCTTCGCGCACAATCTTGCGCAGCGAAAAGTCCTTCGACGCCGTCAACCCCGTAAAGGTACCGATGATCGCGGAGGTGCTTTTTTCCAGATCGGACGCGAGTGCCGCGACCTTTTTGTTCTTTTGTGCCTTGGTCAATGCCATGAAATCCAGCCTTTAGCTGCTAGCTCTTAGCCGCTAGCTCAAATCTTGGTGGCGCAACGCGCCCGTTTTCTCCTAGCAGCTAGAAGCTAGCCGCTAGGAGCTTGCCTTACTTGGTCGCGACGTCTGCTGTTGCCGCCTCAAGCTCAATGCCGGGGCCCATCGTGGACGACAGGACGATCTTCTTTACATACTTGCCCTTGGCCGCAGAAGGCTTCGCCTTCATCACTGCGTTCACCACGGTCAGAGCGTTCTGCTCAAGCTTTTCGATTGGGAACGACAGCTTGCCGACCGGCACATGCACCAGTGCCGTCTTGTCCGCGCGAAACTCAACCTTACCGGCCTTAATCTCGCGGATCGCACCGGCAACGTCCGTGGTCACCGTACCCGTCTTGGGGTTCGGCATCAGACCACGCGGTCCAAGCACCTTGCCCAACCGGCCTACCGAGCGCATCATGTCCGGGGTCGCAATCAGCGCGTCGAAGTCAGTCCAGTTTTCCTTCTGGATGCGCTCCACCAGGTCTTCACCACCAACAAACTCTGCACCGGCCGCCTCGGCCTCGCGCTGCTTGTCGCCGGAGGCGATCACCGCAACCACCTTGCTCTTGCCACCCAGTCCATGGGGCAGAACAACAGTGCCACGCACCATCTGGTCCGCGTGACGGGTATCTACACCAAGCCGCAGGGTCAGGTCGACGGTCTCGTCGAACTTCGCGTACTTGGCCTTTTGCAACAGCGGAATCGCATCGCCAATGGTGTACGGGCGCGGCTCAACGAGCGCACGTGCCTTGGCGAGATTCTTGGAGATCTTCCGAGCCATACATATCCTTGTCTGCCACCCCTTAGGTTTTCAGCCCCGAACATCACCGGAATCTGAAGGACATGCGCTGTTTCGCATGGGCGTGGTCTCGACCTGTGTCGCGGACTGGATCCGGACAACCGCTCTAGTATGCGGTTTTCCTCTGTGGCCGTCAAGGCAAATTTCGTCGCTCTCGAACCCTCAATGCCGGTGCGCGTCGCGGCATCTGCTCAAAATCGATGCACGCCCGGGCATCCACCTCCCACCCACGCAGGTGATCGTCGGTCACCAGATCGATCTTCGGGCTGCCCGGCCTGCGAAAGTATCCCACGCCCGGGTGCCCTGCATCCTGCCGCACAACGAGCGCCGCAAGCGGCGGCCATCCTTTGAGCCTCGCCAGTTCCGCAATCTCGGTCAGCTGGTTCCCAAGCCGCCGCGCTTCCACCGGCACGCCCGCCCGCTGGATCAGCGAGGTATAGCTGATCAGATAGCCTGCCGGAAACAGCTTCGGCTCGCGTGGCGTCCGTTTCCGCCGAGCCTCCCAGAAATGATCCAGCAACGCCTGCAGCAGCTCCCGTGTGACATCCACCGTATGTGCAATACCCGCCAAACTTCAACCCCAGATCCGCGCCAGCTCCAGCACGAATCCGCTTACCGGCCCTTCGCCGTAGACCGCAGTCAAACCTTCCAGAACCTCAGGTTTGCGTTCAGGCCGATACATCTCCACAACCTTTCGCTTCGGGTCGATCAGCCAGGCTAGCTCTGCGCCCTGACTGATCCACATCGCCATCTTTGCCTGCAGAACCGTTGTCCGGTCGCTGCGAGACTGCAGTTCCACCACAAACTCGGGGCAAAGCGGCCCAAACCGCTCCTGCTCCTCCTTGCTCAGCGCGTTCCATCGCGCCCACGACACCCATGAGGCATCCGGGGACCGCACCGACCCATTCGGCAATCGAAACCCCGCGTTGGACTCAAACACTCGACCGCGACCATCTTGCCGTGCCCAAAGTCCCAATTCCAAGACCAACTCCGCATTGGCTGCGCTGCCTTCGTTCCCCGTCGGCGACATAATCAGAAGATCCCCGTTGCTCTCCTGCTCGATCCGCAAAGGCCTGTTCGCCCGCGAAAATCGGATCAGCTCGTCATCCGTCATCGGCTGCTCCGTCGCAAGCCGCACCGGCAACGCCAAACGATGAAGATTTAAGTGCATGCCGACAGTGTATCGCCGCTCCCGAAAAAGCTGTTGACGCATTTCAGGACAGCACGTACAGTCAATTCACGGAGGCGAAGAAATGGCGAAGCAGCAAGCATCAGGACAGCCCAACCCGGCCCTCTTTCCTATCCTTCCCTCCGTCCCCGTCGGCATGGCGCGCCTCGCCGCGGAGGCGCCCCGCGCCGCCGCCGGCCCTCGACTATGCGAGCACGCTGTTCCTGCCGCATAC
>CAXTRU010000402.1:0-3331 GCA_964246665.1 uncultured Acidobacteriaceae bacterium | reverse complement strand
GCTGTACGTGTGCACCGTTGTTCCTGCCGAACTCACTGACACCGCTCCATTAATCACGCGATAGCTTGCATAAGTGGCATTCGCCGCGGCTGCCGCGTTGGTGCTCCAGCTTGCCGAAGGTTCCACGGCAAAGGCCCCCACGGCCCGCGGGTTCCCACCTGGAACCACCCTCAGTCCTGCTTCCACTATCCCGGTAGTGCTCTGCGCCGCCTTGGTGAGCTGCGACAGTACGCTGTTGCCCGGCAGCTGTAACAGCACGCCCCCTGGACCAGCGCTCGCGCCAACGCTCTGCTTGTCCAGCAGCCACTCATCACTCACGGCATTCAGTCGCGCGCGATACACCGGTCCGGTCACCCCCGCTCCGGCGTAGATCGCAACTGGCTCGGTAGCAAGATAGCCCGTAAACAACATCACACCGGCTGAGTTAGTCACCACAACCCGAGCTTTCCGTGCAGGGCTTGGAAGTCCAGGCAAACCCAGCGCGATCTCCGCTGTGCATGTCGAGGGCGCGTTTAGCTTGCGAAGAACTTTGATGGGCGCCTCGGCGACGACCGCACCTGTATAGTCCTGCGCTCCTCGCCCGTCCTCGTTATCAATCATGATCCGCACCCACACCTCCATCCCGGCTTTTTGTTTCGTTGTTCAAGGGCACTTGTAGACCGTCGCGCAGCCAACCGAAGCCGTTAAGCCATCACATAGCTGCGAAAGCAGACGACCTTTTCTCCATCAACACCGTCCGAAACTGGCAACGCGCGAAAGCTCCCAGCCAGGCAAACTGCCTCGTACCCTCCGTCACTCTTGACCAGTGCTTCAGAGATGCCCTTGGCTGCCTGGAGCCGCGGATAGTGCCAGAAAATGCGCTCGCCTTGCTGCCCTTCCGCCACGAACAGCCCAGACCACTCCTGGAAGAAGCTCGATCCCTCTCGATCGCAAAATCCAATTACAGGGCTGACCTTCATGTTCGCCGCAGGGGTCCCCGCAAGCAGAGATCGCTCCAGCGTCAACACCCCGTTGCTCACCGACGCAATGCGTGCAACGTTCAGCGTCACCCGGCGCACGTAATCGACATCCGTGAGCGGCGACTGCACATAAGCCCCACTCACGCCGCTTCCAAGAAACCCGGTCGTCCCAGAGCTATAGTCAACATCCACAGCCACTAACGAACCCACCGCAAAGCTCGCCGCAGCCACGCTGCCCACATGCAAAGCCGTTGCTGTCGAGCCCGTCAGCAATGGAGTAGCCGGCACGGCGGTCCCGCCTGAACCCGCCGCAGCCGCTCCACTCTGCACGGCAAGCAAATTCATCTGCTGTGTGCCCGCGGCCAGCGAAAGCTGTAACTTGCCCCAACTCTCAAACGCAAAGGACACGTTCGCTTCTACATCCGTGCGCGCTTGCAGCTGTGTGCTTGCAGGGCTGCCAACACGCAATGGTGAGATCGTCGTTCCACTCGTCCGCGTAAAGTTCCTGATCCATCCCAAATCCACCCACGGAGCCGGTGGGGCATCAAGAGCGAACCATCCGCTCTGCGCTGCGTCAAAAATCGTCGCCGTCTGCGCCACCCGGTTCACAGGCCCAAAGTAAGCGCGTATACGCTTCACAGCAGGAGCCATCACATCGCTCACCATCAAAGCTCACCCGCTTCCTGAAAGCTCATCACCTGCACCGTGGCCGTTCGCTTGAGGCGATTCGCCTTGGCCTCAACGGCGCTGAACGTGGGCTCGCTCCACCACACGGAGGTGCCCATCGTCTGTGCCTGCCCACCCTGAGCAAGCGCCGCGTAGTTTTTCTTCACAACCCGTTGCGGACACTGGCCAATGGTGAACAACAGCTCGCCATCCATGGCCGCGAGCACGCGGCCTCGATCCAAGCCACCGTTCATCGTCGTTCCTGCTGTCTCATACCGGAGTTCGCAAACCAAGGAAACTAGCGGCAACGCGCCATCTCGCGATACCTGCGCGGCCGTCCAGCTCATGTGAAAACAGTCCGGTAGATCCGCAATGCTTTGCGTCTCGTTCTCATCCACAACGAGCCCCGGCCGCGTGACACCCCGCACCACAACGGTGCGCTCGGGATTCAACGCGGACAAACGCCCCCGCAGCACCTCATAGAAAGAATCCTTCGCGTTCTGCACACGCGCCTCCTCTCGCTCTACTGCAAACAAGGCCGCCCACCGAAATGGCACGCGCCTCGTCGCTACACTTAAATCGGATAAAGAACCAGACCTGCGTTCAATCCCAGGCTTGCGCTTGTACCGTCAAGCGATAAGGGCAAGGCGTCCCCGCAGCCATCAGCGGCTCGCAATCTGTAATCAGGTAAGCGACGCCATCCACCACGACGCCCACCGCCGTCTCAAACAGGCTCTCCGCCGACGTAAACCCTTGCGATCCCATCAGCACCGCAATTGCTGCGCTTCCCAACAGCAAAGCCTTGTTCACACCAACCTTGCGCCACACCGCCGGCCCCACAGGCACATCCTGGAACTGCGGCGCCCCCAACCCCATCTGCTCCGCATCACTTCCGCTCACAGCCAAACCCGGGAGCCGCAACACCACTTCAAACCCGCCGTTCGACCACAAACAGGTAGACGCCAACCACTCCACACCGCTTCCGCACGTCGCCACGGCTACCCCAGTCTCTCGGCCACAAACGGCCGCAGCAGTAAGCGCACCTGGCTGTCCATCAGCGAATCGCTGAAGTACTGCGTTTGCAGCGTATCCAGCTTGCTCGACTTCACATTCAGCCCCGGGGTCGCCTGCGCATTTTTAACAATCTGCGCACAAGCAAACTTCACCGCTTCGGGCGCGCTCGCAACCCCAGCGGTATAGGTGATCTCCACCTCGCTGTAGCGCAGCCCAAGCAGATTCCATGGCAGGCGAACTTCACCACCGCACGTGTCCACCATTAGCGTCGCCGGATCAAGCGAAACCCACTGCCCAGGTGTGCCGAACGTCATCGCCCATTGGAGGAGCAAGCCGTCCCGCACCTCAGGCTGAGGCGCACAACGCGCCTGCACGCCGCTGATTTGCAACAGCGGTCCATACGTCAGCTGCGCCGCACCGCTCTGCCGAGAGACCCGCAGCCGCTCCGTGTACGTTGTCGCCAACAGAGAATTGCGTCGGCAATGCGCCTCAATCATGCAGGATGCCGCCGCAACCCACGCATCGGAGGTATCAGCGCTCAACCCATACGCCACATACTCCGAAGGCTCTAGATAAGCCATCTGATCCCCTCTTTTCTCCCCGCAACAAACTTCGGCAACCCGGGCCCCCACAGAACCCGGGCTGCCGTGCCCTGTTTAGCGGTTGACAAGGACCTGGTAGTGGGCATAGTT
>CAXTRU010000401.1:0-3333 GCA_964246665.1 uncultured Acidobacteriaceae bacterium | reverse complement strand
ACACGGGCCGGCCCGATCTCTACATCGCCAATGACTCCACACCCAAGTTCCTGTACAAGAACCTCGGCGACGGGAAGTTTAAAGAGATCGGCCTTGAGTCCGGCACAGCCGTCAGCGACGACGGCTCCGAGCAGGCGTCCATGGGGCTGGCCGCAGGCGACTATAACCACACAGGCAGGCCGTCGATCTACGTCACCAACTTCAGCGATGAAAATGCCGACCTTTACAGCAACGAAGGCGATTGGAATTTCAAGGAAGTTTCGTTTCAGTCAGGGGCAGCGCTTCCCTCTTTGCCTTACGTCAAGTGGGGCACTGCGTTTGCCGATCTCGACAATGATGGCTGGCTTGATCTGCTCGTTGTCAACGGCCACGTGTATCCGCAGGTTGACACCTTACCTTCCGGCGCCGGCTACCGTGAACCCAAGGTGCTGCAGATGAATCAGAGGGACGGCAGCTTCTGTGACGCGAGCGAACAAGCTGGATCGGCGCTGACCGAAAAGCACGTCTCCCGTGGGTTGGCCGTTGGCGACCTGTTCAACGACGGCAACATGGATGTCGTGATCGGCGACCTGGATGGAAGCCCGATGGTGCTGCGCAATCACGGCGTCCCCGGCCGGCACTGGGTCAGCTTTGAACTCAACGGGAGCAAGAGCAACCGGCTTGCGCTCAATGCCCGGGTGAAGATCTCCGCCGGCGGCGTGGTGCAAACGGACGAGGTGCACAGCGGCGGCAGTTACCTTTCCCAGAACGATTTGCGCCTGCACTTTGGCCTTGGCGCCAGCGCCAAGGTCGACCGAGTCGAGATCCATTGGCCTTCGGGAAGAACGGAAACAATCACCAACCTCGTTGCAGATAAGTTTTACTCGCTGAAGGAAGGCGAAGGCGTCGTTCCCGCCGAACGAGCGCGCCCCTCCCCAGCGAACAAACGGCCCGGATCCTGATCCGCACATGAACACGCGATGCAGCGTGCTCTCACCGAAGCATGGGTCCTACGACTCTTGTCTACTCAAGCCCCAACGTCCGCACTTAAGAACGACCATCGAAGTACCGTCGCAATGCGCTACATCGCACGGCTTAACAGCCTCGAGGACTATTTCACACATGAGTGGATCTACACCGCCGGCCCCATTTGCGCACTGGATGCGCGCCGAAATTTTTGAGCAGCCCGATGCTCTGCGCAGGACGCTGGAGCACTACGCAGAAGCCGCTGCACTGCGCAGCGACATCACCGACCCGATCCGCAAGTGGCTCGCTGCGCAATCACAGTTGCTGATTGCAGCGAGTGGTTCCAGCCGGCATGCGGGGCTGGTCGGTGAGGTTTTGCTTGAAGATGTCAGCAGCCTGCCCGTGGATGTGGAATACGCCAGCGAGTACAGCTATCGCACACCGCTGACAGCGTCGCCCGCGGGCGTGGTGGTGATCTCGCAATCCGGTGAGACCGGAGACACGTTGCTGGCTCTCCGCAATGCGCGAGCGGCCGGGCAGCCCACGATGGCCATCACCAACGTGCCCACCTCCACCATGATGCGCGAGGCAGATGTGGCCATGCCGACGCTGGCCGGCCCGGAGCGCGCGATCCCGGCGACCAAGAGCTTCACCGCGCAGTTGCTTGCCTTGGAGCTGCTTACCCTGATCGCAGCGCAAACACACGGGACGCTCACGCCCGCCGAACTGCAGTTGCGCATTCAACAACTCTGGACCTTGCCCGATACCGTTAAACAACAAACGTCCAACTGGGAGCAGGTCGCGCAGCAGTTTGCGCAATCCATTGCCGGGGCGAACAGCTTTCTGTTCTGCGGACGCGGCTTGCACTATCCCATCGCGCGTGAAGGCGCCCTGAAGTTGAAGGAGAGCGCCTATGTGCATGCCGAAGCCTATCCCGCGGGGGAACTGCGCCATGGCCCGACGGCTTTGGTGAACGACGAAACGCCGATGGTAATAATTGCCACAGTCGACCGGAACGATAAGGGCTCGGTGCAGCGGTATGAGAGTGTGCTGCAGCTGATGCGCGAACTTCGCGCAAAGAATGCACCCATGCTCGTCATCGGAACGGACGGGGACCAACAGGCCGCCGAGCTTGCATCCGCCTACATACCCGTGCAGGCAGCTTCCGAGCCGCTTTCCGCCATCTGCGAGGTCGTTCCTTTGCAGCTACTCGCCTATCACTTCGCAACCGCAAGAGGTATCGACGTGGACCGTCCCAGAAACCTCGTCAAGTCGGTGGCCGCGCTGTAAGGGAAGGCTCTACGGAACCAGTTCAGTGGCACTCGACTCGCTGAGTTGATGAATGGCGATCCACGTCTGCTGGTACGCGTTCAGCGCGTCGGCGGTGGAGGTACGCGCGTCTCGAAGGGAATCCAGGTAGTCGATCAGGGCGATGCCGCCGTGGTCAAAGGCAAAGCGCGCGATCGTAAGCACGTCAGCCGACTCATCGAGGTAGTGGCTGCCGAAGCGATCGGAAAGAATCTTGGCCTGCACATAGGCAACCCAGGCCTGGTCCACATCGGAGACCACCTGATTGCGTGTTGCCGTAAGGGTCAAGCGACTCGCGTCGGCTTGGAAGCGGGCGGTCTCCTTGTTGCCCTGGTTGCGATCAAAAAGGCGTATCGGCAAATTGACATTGAAGCCGACAGAGTTGAAGTCGCCGGAGCGGTCGTACTCGCCTTCCAGTGTTGGGTCTGCGGCGCCGTTCGCCACGGCAAGCCTGTAGTTCGCCTCCGCGGCCGTGATGGCCGCCTGCGCCGCCAGCAGATCGGGGCGGCTCTTCAAGGCCGCTGCCACCAGTTCATCGCGTGTCTGCGAGATCGTTGGCGGGATGATGTCGCCGGCGATATCGAAATCGTGGCTCGGCTGATCGACGCCCATCAATGTTTGCAACTGCGCGGACGCTTGCTGAAGATTGACCTCATCATTGACCGCGTCCGATTCGAAGGACCCAAGCTGCAGATCCAGGCGCTCGAAATCGAGCTTGCCGAGGTCGCCGGCCTTGTAGCGATCATTGGCGATCTCGACCTCATGACGAAAGTCGGCGAGGTTGGCTTTGGCAAGCTCCAGCGCCTGCTTCGCAAACAGCATGTGGGCAAACGCGGTGCGCACCTGCAACACAGTTTGCCGCACCGTGTCGTTGAGCTGCGCCTCGGTTTGCGAGCTGGTTGCGCGGGCAGCATCCAGGCGGTATCCGCGCTTGTTGCCGCGCTCAAAGAGTCGGGACACCTGGACGGCGTACGACGGTGGATTCCCTTCAGAGCCATCGGTGGGCAGTGTCACGCTGTTGCCGCTGACGCCCAGGTACGGGTTTGTCCGCACGCCGGCTTGGATCTCCTGGGCGCGCAC
>CAXTRU010000400.1:0-3334 GCA_964246665.1 uncultured Acidobacteriaceae bacterium | reverse complement strand
GGCGTGGGGCATTTGCGGACGCTGCGCAGCGTTCTTTTCCGTTGCCCGGAGGCGGACATGGCGCTTGCATCAGGCTTTCAGCAGTTCCAGATCGAGCAGCCCGATTTCCGCGGTTTCCTCACCACCTATGGCGAGAGCCGTTGGGTGCTGATGTTTGATGACGACATGGCGCGAAGCGAGGAGGACTTGCGCGCCGCCGTCCTGCGGGCTCTTGGCCGCGAGATGCCGTTTGAGATCATCACGACCGGGCGTTGGGAGATGGCGGGACGGGTCGCCGACAGCTATGGCACAGGGCGCATCTTTCTCGCCGGTGACGCCGCACATCAGTTGCCGCCGACGCGCGGCGGGTTTGGGGCGAATACGGGGATCGATGATGTGTGGAACCTCGCGTGGAAGCTCGAGCGGGTGATCAAGAGCGCCTCCACGCCGGCTCTGCTAGATACATACGACGCCGAGCGTCGTCCGATCGGTTGGCTGCGTCATCAGCAGACGTTCTCCCGTCCTGACTACGCCTCCTGGGTCGGCGCCACGTTCGAGCCCGATCCGCTGTTCGATGACGACGCTATGGAGTTCGGCCAGCTGGTGCGATCTTGGGCCGTGATCGGTGCGGGCGTCGACCTGCCGTCGCGGCTTCTCCGCTGGCCTGGGCTGGGCAGCCCGGGACGCGGGCTCCGCACCTCTGGATTGAAAGCGACGGCGAAAAACGCTCGACCCTCGATCTGTTCGGAAAAGGGTTCGTCCTGCTGACGCAGGATGCCGCATGGGCAGCGGCGAGCCGCGACCTGGCGATCGAAATCATCGTCGTCGGAAAGGACGTCTTCCCAGCCGATGAAATCACGTTTCAGCAGCGTTTCGGATTCGGCCGCTTGGGGGCGTCGCTGGTGCGACCAGACGGCATCGTCGCCTGGCGCAGCGCCGACTCTGCTGACGCGGCCACCTTGCGTAACATCTATTCGCAGGTGATGTCAGAAGTTGTTCCATGACTGCTGCTGTCGCAGCGCCCGTATAGAGGACTGATGTCCCCGATAACAGCTATTTGCACGTGGTCTGCCCCCATCAGGTGATCCGGTTGGCATGTTAGTAGAGCACAGGCTTTATCGCCACGTCTGAGTTGGCCGGGGGCGCGCCTTCCAACGCTGGCGAACCCGGCCACAGCGCGACCGTTCCGCTGCGGGGCAGGACCGTTTCTGGCGCGGGCGGGATGTATCCCAGCGAGCTGTGCGGTCGCACGGTTTTGAAGTGTCGTCGCCAGCTCTCGATCAGCACCTCGGCTTCGCGTAGGCTGTAGAAGACGTCGAGATGTCCGAAAGAGAAGCCCCGAGCTGAGACCTTGGCGCGCGGTGAGGTACGGCCCAATTGCGCTTGCAGGCGAGCTGCGCGCGCTATTGCTGCCATTGGGCTTGCTCCAGCTTTGAAACATTCTCGACGGCCGATCGCGGCGCTGGAGCGTCAGGTTCATGACCGCAGATAGGGCCGCAGCGAAGGTTATGGGCTCGCTCAGGATCGGACTCTCGCTCGCCGCCGCTCCCCGCCCGCCTATCTCGCAATCTATGACTGGCACTGGACGAGAATGGTCCGGCGGGCGTTGTCAGACGTGACAGTCCCAGCCTGACAACGTCTATCCTCCAACCCACGCCGAGCCGTTCCAGACGACTGGACATCCGGCAGAGCCTCCACCCCGGACGCTGCTGGCAAAGTTGCATGTCACTGCATCTGTGACGTAACCTCGTTGGCCTACGATTGCCGTACCAGGCAAACCAGAGAAAGTCGTCGGCGAGGTTACGAAGCCGTCTTTAGCCGTCACCGCACCATTCTGCCGTGAGATACCCAGCGGGATATCAATGAACGAGCCGTTATCTGCATACCGCTCTATCCAGAAGTCTGTGCCTGCGTTTGAGCCGGACTCTGCACTATTTCCAGCTACTACGCCCCATCTGGCTAGACTTGAGCCTCCATTACTAGAAGAGCTCAAGAAGCGTTCTTGCCGGATTGTGCCAGCTGGCCCCTCTAAATCGGTCTCCTGGCTAGTGGTCGGCCAATTTGCCATTCCGGAGATCTTGGGGCCAGCTAAGGAACTGGCAGGAAAGATACCGTTCAGGTCGGCTGGCAAGTCGAGTACTGCTCCTGGAGCTATATTAAAGGCCGACGCTCCGGGAGAATACTCAGAATACTGTTGAACGCTAACTCCATATATGCGAAGAATGCCACCGTTGGAGCCAATGTTCGCGATCGACTGGGTGAGATATGCATCGAGGTTGGAGATCCCGACATCGACATTCTGAGAGCCCAGATCGAAGGCGTATGGCGTTAACCCGGAGCATTGTGACGATGTAGAAGTCTGAAAATCTGTGTTAAGGAATACATTGGCCATTTTGCCTGTGAAGTGGGTGGTGTTGGATGCGAGACTGACTGCGCGACAGACTTGGTTAAAGCTTATGTTTGCAAGCTGGAACGCTTGAGCCCCAAAAGTTAAAGATCCGATGCCGTTTGTTACCGTTTGATCGGTGGCGCGAATGCCAATAGCATTTTCAAAAAACTCAATGTTTGTTGCTTTCAATCCCGCGGAATAGTATAGATCCCAACCAATTGAGTGGCCGGCACTGGATGAGTCGCCCTCAGTGTAACCGAGTACGTCACTGCTAAACTGATACCAGAGAAGAAAGTGGTGTACATCGTTTATACTAATTGCATTATCGATGCGCTGCATCTTAATTCCGGTATTAAAGCATCCTAACATCAAGTGATCTAAATATGTGCTAAAGGTTCCAACACCCGAAGTTGGGCCTTCGATATCGATGCAGTTTGTGCCGTTGACAATCGTCACTCCTGATATGTGGTTGAACGATTGTGGATTACTAACTAATATAGTGAAGGGGTATGTCGTGGGCGTCCAGTTGTGCGTGAAATCCTTACAGGTGCTGCCGCACGCTCCTGTCGTTGGTGTCGGCTGTATGTACCAGAAACTGATATCAGCGATGCTCGAGCCGTTGCCGTCGATGGTGATGCACGCATTTTTCGTGTCCTCACAGCGGAACCATGTTCCGAATTGCGTCCAGTCGGCCTCAGTGTTGTCATAGAAGCCCGGATAATAGCTCCCAGGAGACACGCCTTTAATTGACACAGCGCTTTGTGAAGGACTGACCAAAGTGATGCCTTCGGCTAGCCGGCAAGAATGCCCGGTCGCGGGGAAAACGACAGCCTGCCCCTTCATCTGCCCGGCAGCATTAATGGCGCTTTGAGCGGCCGCACTATCGTCTGTGATCCCATCACACTTGACCCCATACGCGGTTGCGTTGATGTCAGCTTTGGCTGGAAAGCCAACTGCCAACATGAT
>CAXTRU010000399.1:3114-3343 GCA_964246665.1 uncultured Acidobacteriaceae bacterium | reverse complement strand
GTTGGGCGTGGTTGCGGGCGCGGTCTGGACGGCTTCGGGCATGCTGCTTTGATTTTAATGAATCGGCTTACCGCCGATCTCTACGGCCGACGTTCGCAAATCTGCTCGACGCCATCGGGCGTCTTCTGGCATCTCCAAGCCATAGCTGCGGCACCCGGTTTCTGCAGCAAGGCATCAGGTGTGCTGGCGGGCTGCACGTCTGCCGGGTTGAAGGACACCGCGGCCACGG
>CAXTRU010000399.1:0-3104 GCA_964246665.1 uncultured Acidobacteriaceae bacterium | reverse complement strand
GTCCTGCATTTCCGTACTGGCCAGGTCGGCGTACACGGCGGCGAGCAGGCGTGACCTGAAGTCAGCCTGCTCGCCCAGCAGCACGCTGAGCGCATGCGGCGAGTTGGCCATCTGCGGCGAAAGCTGCGCAGCGGGAAGCGCAGGCCGTGCGGCGAGCGGGATGATCGACGAGTCAAGCCAGGGCGCGTTGGCCAAAATGGCGTCCCTGCTGCGAATGGCGTGGACGGCCATCCAATAATTGGGGTTCCAGGAGGGCGCGGTGCGTTTTGCGGGGGGAAGCGTTGTGCTTTCAAGCGACAAAACAAGCTCTCCCGGGCGGAGCATGGAGGTGTGTTCCAGGGTTTGCGCTTGCAGGGCAAGTGGACGCATGGCAGCCTCGGCCGAGGCGAGCAGCGCCGCGTTGCCCACGACCGCAAAAAGGACGACCGCCGCGGTGATCCAGGCCGCGGGAACGCGGTCGGGGGCGGCGTTGGCCTCAGCGGGGACAGGCTGCCAGCCCGCAGCCGCCAGCAGCGCGAAGATCCAGATCAGAAGGATCAGCCGCTCGGGAAAGTAGTAAGCGCCGCTGATGTCAGAGGGCAGCCATGGCAGGGCGACGAGTAGAAACACTGCGGCGAGCAGGAAGAGGTCGGCAGTCGTGAGCCGGCGTTGGCTCACATCGCGGCGAAGCTGCGCAGCCGCGACAGCCAGCGCGAGCAGAAGGGTGGCAAACAGAGCCGCGCGATAAAGATCTACCCCAAGCGAGTGACCAAACAGCAGGCTCAGGCTCTTTCCCTGTGCGTAGCCGGCAAACCGTGCAGACGCGCGCTGCAGAGGGCCGGCCTCCGCAGTGCGCTGGGCAAGCAGTTGCGGCGCAGCAAACGCGTGGACATACAGCAACGGAAGGGCCGCAAGGGCCAGGGTGAGGAGATCAGACCGCAAGGAAGCAGCGACGCGATCTGAACGGAGGGGACGCGACAGCAGCTCCAGGGCGCACATGCCCAGCACAAGTAGCAGCGGCACGGGATGCGCCAGGGTTATTGCGATCACGAGCAGCAGGAAGACAAAGCCACGGCGCAGCGGCGACATGCCTGGACGGCGAAACCACACGGCCAGCGCCCACAGCGCAAGCGCGAGCGACAGGCAATAGTTCACAAAGCCCATGCCCAACGGCCAGTTCAGCACCAGAATGGTGGCTAACAACGTCGCGCGGTCTGCGGCCCTGCTAGAGGGCCCAAGCGCGCGCGCAAGGGCGTGAAAGCCGGAAAGAAACAGCACCAGGTACGCAGAGATGACCATGCGGTCCGCCAGAAGAACTGGAACGGCATGCGACAGCAGTAGGAGCAGGTAGTAGTAAAGCGCGTACGGCGGAAGCAGGTGCTTAATGAAGAAGAACTGGGTGTACGCTCCACCGCTGTGGCCGAGCAAAAGGCCGAGCACGTGCGTGTAGTACAGGTGCACGGGGCCGTCCTGCGAGGGCCACGCCGGCAACAACAGAACCCAAACGACATACACCGCGAGCAGCAGCAACGTGACGAGGCGTTCAACAGAGGGAACGCGCCCCGGACTGGATGAGGGCATGCAGTGTCCTTCAGAACAGCGGGTGCCTTCCGGTATCCGCCAAGGTGCCCGCTTCCCTACCTGCGCCCTACCGGCACGGCTGCGGGGTCGAGCGCTTTGGCACCGGAAAGCAGAGGTGACCCGTTCAGGATATAGAGGCGATAGCTGTCGCGCTCGTCGGCGGGAAACGGGGTGTCGGCATGGTAGGTGTATCGCTCCTGCGGGAAGGAACGCTGGATGGCCAGGGTGTAGCGGCTCGCCAGGTAGCGTTCGAACTCCGGCCAGCGCTGGAGCTTGCCATAGCTGTTGGGCTCAGCAAAGACGCCGTTGCTGACGACGATCACCGAGGCGGGGTCGCGTTGCGCGTAGTTCCAGAAGCGGTCGCGGTAGAAGAGCACGGGCGGAGAAACACGCGGGGCAAAGAAGAGCATGTCGCCCGTAAAGCCGGAGTTGTCGACCAGTTGCAGATGGTAGAGCGCATCCAGGCAGCCATACACAAGGTCGAAGCACTGGACGTGGCCGTTGAGCTCCTGATGCGGACCGAGCTGCGTGAGGTCGCGCTCCAGGGTGAGTTCAAACGAGGTTTGACCCACCACTGCATGCGCCGTGCGCAGGTGCCCGGGAATGGTGCTAAGCGCCAGCAGCAGCGTCGCGCCAGCGAAGCACTGCGGCCAGCCACGCTGCGCGAGGCCAGCGAAAATTTCAGCGCCGACCAGCACCAGCAGAAACAGCAAAAAGATGTAGCGGTGATAGACGTACCCCTTGCCCTGGGCGAAGTACGACACCAGCCCAAACGCAGCGGCCACGGCCACCGATCCCAAGCGCCAGTCCCAGGCACGCCGGGCGATGCTGCGGGCCATTAACGGCACGGCCAGCACGGCCACCGCCAGCACGGCACGGGGCAACAACGCCGACAACAACGCCCTAACGCGGAGCCGCGAGATGTCGCGGTAGGCGGGGATGACGTGCAGAAGGATGAACGTGAAGCCATGAAAAGCGTGGAAGTGAAGGAGGAACAGAAGCACCGCCGCGGCAGCCAGCAGCAGTCCCGCAAAGGCATACGCCACCGTTAGCCCGATCGGACGTTGTTGGCGGCGAAGATGAAGGGCACCCATCGCAAGCAGCACCATCGGCAAGAGCAGCACCGTAGGCTTGATCGCCGCCGCGACCCCGCATGCGAGCCCGAAGAGCAACGAAAGCACCGGCAGTTTGCGGTCGACAGACTCAAACAAACAAGCGCACGCGGCCATCAACAGCACAGCGATGACAAGGTCGCGCTCCACGGCAAGCTGCGGCCCCTCAGCCGCGTGCAGGGCCATAAACAAGCCCACGGCAAAGATGCCTGCCACCCAGTCTCGGCGGCGCGTGATCACCGCGGCAGAGCCGGCCATCACGGCCACGAGAAAGAACTCGTATACACGCCACGCCAGGTCGCTCCAACCGAAGACGGCCATCGCCGCGGCCTCGGTAAGGTACGTGCCGGGCATGTTGTTATCGGTGATGTCGGTGTAGGGCTTGAGGCCGTGGTGGAGCAGAAACACCACGTAGTGCATCACGGGCGTATC
>CAXTRU010000398.1:0-3346 GCA_964246665.1 uncultured Acidobacteriaceae bacterium | reverse complement strand
CCTTCGGAGGACCTGCTCATCCCACTTGTCAGTAGATCCCTTTTTGGGGTCTGCGGCCCGTATAGTTGCGGTGAACATGACCTTGACCTCTCCCGGGGTGCCGAAATCGGCTTACTATGTGGCGCTAGATGGCCTGCGCGCACTCGCAGTGATCATGGTCTTCTTCCAGCATTATGGTGCTGGTCACGCTTTCATCTTCGGTTGGGGATGGACCGGGGTTGACATCTTCTTCGTGCTGTCCGGCTTCCTCATCACGGGAATCCTCTATGAAAGCCAAGCGAAGAGCCGTCGATACCGAGACTTCTATATCCGGCGTACTCTCCGAATCTTTCCCCTCTACTACTTCGTTTGGGCTGTGGTCCTCCTCCTGGCGCCGCTCGCTCATTGGCAATGGAACATCCGCTGGGCGCTCTGGCCTGCTTACCTTGGCAACTACGCTCGGTTCTCGTTCCTTCATCAACCCGGCGATCCTTACCGTTTCGACAAGCTGACCTTTGGTGCACCGGTCAGTTCCTGGTTTGGCTATCCATTCCACCTCTACATCGGGCACTTCTGGTCGCTGTGTGTTGAAGAGCAGTTCTATTTGATTTGGCCGTTTGTCGTGTACCAGGTGCGTAGACGGGAAACACTAATCAAGATCTGCATGGCAGTGATCATCCTCAGCCCAATCGTGAGAGGCGCTCTAAGCGTAGCCCTCTCGCCAAAGCTTCTCGGAATGGAAGCCTGCTTGGAACTCTGCTGAGCTGGAAGCCCCTCCGTGCGCTGGGGATTGCTAGCTACGGCTTCTACGTCTACCATGACCTTCTGCACGATCTCTACTCCGACTGGGCGCATCGGATCTCAGCTCATTATGCGTATCCGTTAACCATCCTGATCGCGTTTGGGGCGACTCTCCTCATCGCGACGCTCAGCTACAGGTTGCTTGAAAAACCCCTGCTGCGACTGAAGGACCGCTTCGCTGGTCAGGTTCACACCGCACCAACAATCTAAGCCAATCGTCGCCTCCCTCCAGCTGAGTTCGTCGGTACCGCAAAGTCGCATTGTCGTCCATAACAACAGACCGACGCCTTGCCGCCCCTGGGCCCGGAGGTTCGGTCAGCTTCTCACAACGGCGTTTGTCGTTACTGACGAACTGAGCTTTTGGCTTGCTTGCGTGCGAACTACTTGTATAGGTAGCGGTTTGGTATGTTCCTCATCTGCGGCATCTTCCTGCCGAGAACTTTCAGAAGAGTCCGGATGTTGCTGTAGGTGTCTTCCTCTGAGCGTTGAAACTGTCTCAAGAGACCGAGTTGGGCGTACGACACGGGGGTCACATCAAAGCACTCAGTCTCCCATTCCATGTCCTTGCCCCAGGTGATGCCCTCAAGAAGTAAGTCCGCGCGGGCACCCGCTTCCAGAAGAACTCTCATCACTGGTTCAGAACGGTTCTCGTTCGAGTTGACGGTGTGGAACAGCGGCGTTTGACCACCGAAGCCTACAGAGTCATAGTCGGCACGAGCATCTACGTCTGCCCCCAGCTCAAGCAGCTTGCGGGCAACCTTCAGGTGACCGTACTCCGCCGCTATATGTAGAAGAGAGGCGCCCGAGAGCGGAGTGAAGGCACAGACCATAGTGGTTCTGTGTTGAAGAAGATTTGGATCGCTTTGGATGGCTGCGGAAAGCGCTTCTGGGTCGTCCAGTAGAACTGGTGCGAGCTTCGGGTCATCCAGGGTTGCACCCCTTTCCAGAAGCAACTGAAGGCAGCTTGGAAAGCGGTCTGACCTGAGATACATCTCGATCAGCGCGTTGATCGGTCGCTGCCCGTTGATGGTTGAGCCGACGTCAAAGCCACTCTCTAAGACTGCTCGGATACGGTCGGGAGAGTGGATTTCGAAAGCTGTCAGCAGTTCCGTCTCTACAGAGTTCATTCAGTCCTCCTCAACCACGAGAAGATTACGCCTTCGATCTTCGAGTCGGCCCATGGAATAGCGGATCGGTCCTCGGAAGTCGCATTATGGGAAGCAATCCTGGCCTGAGTGGGTCTCACCAACGCCAAGCGCCTCTTTGGGCTAACCGCCGGGGTGTCCGGCTGATGCTCGCAGAGCTTCGCTCCAAATCAGGGATTGTGGATCACACCATCGAGCTCGATTGTCGAGCACCAGAAACAAAAGCGGACGTTTCTTCCCGGCGCTAGCTGGCTGGTGTCCAGCCGCCTCCAGTAGTGGACGCCATTACGGCACAGCAATCCGGCTACCGCACTCGATTCGTGCTCTCTGTTCGGCCAGAGCCGAGCCAACGAAGCGATGAGCGATGCATCGGGGCTGCGTTACGACTTCATCAGCGCTCCTGGCTTTCCGGCATGGGAAACGGCTATGCACCTAGACACCGACTTGTGAGCCTGTGTTCCCTAGGGAATTTCTCAGGTATCGTGAAGTCGCACTAGCGGAAGCAAGGCTGCAAGTGGACGTACAACGGGCTTCTCGTACGGAAGACCATGCCGTTCGTCGGGCAAGAGAAAAACTCTCCTCGGCATCACCCCTCTAACCACACCCACCGGCTAGTTCTTCTCCCACCGCCACACATCAAACCAGGGATGGCCTCCACCGACACCCTCGCCGTGACCCCTCCTGCCCCAACAGCCGCGGTCCCGCAGTTCCCCTTCGACAACAGCTACGGCCGGCTGCCGGAGCGCTTCTATGCGCGGGATAATGCGACCCCGGTCCGTGAATCTCGGCTGATCATGCTGAACGTGGAGCTCGCCCGCACGCTGGGGCTGGACGCCGAGGCGCTCAGCGGCCCGCTCGGGGCGGAGATCTTCTCCGGCAATCGCGTGCCGGAAGGCGCCGACCCCATGGCGCTTGCTTACGCCGGCCACCAGTTCGGCTACTTTGTGCCGCAGCTTGGGGACGGCCGGGCCATTCTGCTGGGCGAAGTCGTTGGCGCGGACGGCAAGCGCTATGACGTTCAGCTGAAAGGCTCCGGCCGTACGCGGTTCAGCCGGGCGGGCGATGGCCGTGCCGTGCTCGGCCCCGTGCTGCGCGAGTACCTGGTGAGCGAAGCCATGGCCGCCCTCGGCGTGCCCACCGCGCGTGCGCTGGCGGTCGTCACCACCGGCGAGTCCGTGATGCGCGAGCAGCGGCTACCGGGTGCGGTCTTCACCGTGGCGGCCAGTCACCTGCGCGTGGGCACGTTTCAGTACTTCGCGGCACGGCAGGATGTGGAGGGCCTTCGCGTGCTCGCCGACTACGCCATCCAGCGACCCTATCCCGACGCCGCGCAGGCGCCCTCGCCCTATCGCGCGCTGCTGGACGGCGTCATCGCTCGGCAGGCCAGCCTGGTCGCGCAATGGCTCCACTTGGGCTTCATC
>CAXTRU010000397.1:1854-3362 GCA_964246665.1 uncultured Acidobacteriaceae bacterium | reverse complement strand
AGGCCCGGGTATGAGAGCCTGCCGGAGGTTGTGTGGCCCGAGATGGTCGGTGATCCCGCCCGAAGCTTCGCTCTTTCGGGTGCAGGTGTTTGCGTCGAGGCGTCTTCGGCGGCCTAGTGGGGCGTGGCGTGGCGTGGGGGTGGACCTGCAAAGGGAACAGCGTGCGAAGCCGCAGATTGCATTTGAAGTCCCTGCGCCGCTGCCGTTATACTGGGGAGGCAGACGAATCCGTTCCCCTGTGCAAGCTCCGTGAGTGTTCCGGAAGACGGCGGAAGAGGTGAGTGGGCGATAAGCCCACTTTTTCTTTGCGGGTAAGGCAAGGAGGACAAGCGCCTTGCCTGCAGCGGTTTAAGCAAAGGTATCCGCCATGGCCCTGGAGATCGATACAATCCGCGCGACCGCCGACCGCGTCGCTTCCAGCCTCGGTCTGGAGGTCGTTGAAGTGGAGTTTCAGGGCGCCGGCAAGCACCGGGCGTTGCGGGTGTTTGTTGAAAAGGATGCTGCCGGACGCGCCAAGTTGGCCGAGCAGGCAGCCACTGCTGAGGGCGCTTCCCTGCTGCCGAAGGGCGTCCCGGTCGAAGTGCTGTCCGGCACCACGCATGAGGACTGCGAGGTGTTTGCGCGCGACTTTGGGACGCTTTTGGACGTGGAAGACCTGATCCCCGGCGCGGAGTACACGTTGGAGGTGAGCTCGCCGGGGTTGGAACGCAAGCTCCTCAAGCCGGCGGACTATCAACGCTTCCGCGGCAGCCTGGTCAAGGTGCAGACATTCTCCCCCGTGGAGAACAACCGGCACTTCACGGGCAGGCTGACCGAGTTCGACGGAAGCGACCTGACGTTGGATCTATCCGCCGTGAAGCAAAAGGGCAAGAACAAGAAAACCCAGGCAGCCGCGGCGCCAACAGTCCGGATCGGGCTGAGTAACGTGGAGCGGGCACACCTGGTTGCCGAGATCTGAACTAGCAATCAGGCTCAGGACTGAAAAGAGCGTCGCTGAGCAGGAAAAAAGACGCGAAAGAACTAAAGAACGGCTGCTGGCTGCCGATAAGGAAGACACGAATGGCAAGTGCACTGTACCAATCGATTGAACTGCTGAGTCGCGAAAAGGGCATCGACCCGGAGATCGTGGTGGGCGCGGTGGAAGACGCGATCGCGCTGGCAACGCGCAAGTACTACAAGACCGCGGAAAACATGCGCGGCGAGCTGGACCGCGAAAGCGGGGAGATCCGCGCCTACGTCTTCAAGACCGTTGTGGAAACGCCGGAAGAAGTGGAAGACGAAGAGAACCAGCTGACGCTGGACCAGGCCCGCGAGATGGCCCCCGAGGTCGAAGCCGGCGCGGAGCTGCGCTTCTACAAGGACACCACCCCGCTGGGTCGCATCGCGGCGCAGATGGCCAAGCAGGTCATCTTCCAGAAGGTTCGCGAAGCCGAGCGCGACACGATCTTCAACGAATACGGTGACCGCATCGGTGAGGTATTGAACGCCACCGTCAAGCGGCTGGAGCC
>CAXTRU010000397.1:0-1844 GCA_964246665.1 uncultured Acidobacteriaceae bacterium | reverse complement strand
GGGCAAAGCCGAAGCCCGTATGCCCAAACGCGAACAAAGCCGGCTGGAGTCGTTTTCTGTGGGCGAGCGGGTGCGCGTGGTGCTGTTGCGCGTGGACCGCGCGGCCAAGGGACCCCAGGTGATCGTCAGCCGGGCAGCCCCGGCCCTGGTGCAGAACCTCTTTCAGAGTGAGGTTCCGGAGATCTACGACAGCACCGTGCAGGTGCGCGCCATCGCGCGCGAGGCGGGTGAGCGAACCAAGATTGCCGTGCAAAGCCGCGACAAGGACGTCGATCCCGTGGGCGCCTGCGTGGGCATGAAGGGCATGCGCGTGCAGTCGATCATCCGCGAGCTGCGCGGCGAAAAGATCGACATCATCGAGTACTCGGACGAGATCACGACCTTCGCCGAAAAGGCTCTGCAACCGGCGAAGGTGAGCCGGGTGTCCATCGCCGACCTGACCGAAAAGCAGCTCGAGGTCATCGTGGACGACACCCAACTTTCGCTCGCGATCGGTAAAAAGGGCCAGAATGTGCGCCTCGCGGCCAAGTTGCTGGGCTGGAAGATCGACATTAAGAGCGAAGAGGAGAAGCGGCAGGAGGTCGAGCAGCAGATGCAGGCCATGCAGGGCGCGCCGCAGACCCCGATCGAGCAGGTGACCGAGCTGGGCGACGGCGTGATGGAGAAGCTGATTGCGGCCGGCATCACGACGGTGGAACAGCTGGCCGACATGACCGAAGAGGAGCTGGGCGAGGTTCCAGGCATCGGCGAACGGTCTGTGGAGCGCATTGCAACGGCTGTGCGGCACTATTTTGGCCATTACAACGAGGGCGAAGCGCGCCCGACCGATGTAGCGATACCGGAGCCCGTGCTGGAGGCGGGCGAAGAAGCCGTGGCTGCAGCCCCGGCATCAGATGAGGCTGGAGATGAGGTGCATTCGATGACAAGAACGCCGGAAGAGATCCTGGCCGAGCAGGCAGCAGCAGCGGGTGGTGTGACGGAAGTGCGCGACTTTTCGACCGAGGACCTTGCGGGCGTTGAAGACGCGATGTCGGAGTCGGACGCCAACGATGCCGCGGACGCCCGCGAAGAACAGATCGAGCTGCGCAACGATACGATGGACCGGCTGGTGGATGACGCGCAGGATTACTCCGACGAGGGGATCGACTCGGACGGACACGATCGACGGTAGCCGACCTCGAGGTAGTTTTGCGGTCAGCCCTGCTCTGCTGGAGTGCCCGGTAACGGCGCTCGCGGGGCAGGGCTGGCAAATTTATGACTTCGCGGGGATAATACCCTTGCACCAACTTCTATCCCGAACACGAATGGGGCTGTTATGACCAGCTAGACGCGCCGAGGGAATTCAAAAAAGGACCGGATGAGCAAAGTACGTATTAACGATCTCGCGAGAGAGTTAGAGGTTAAGAGCAAGGAAATCCTGGATGCTCTGACCGCGGTGGGCGTCACCGAAAAGAAGACGCATTCCAGCTCCATCGAAGAGGATGAAGCGGAAAAGGTTCGTGGGCACCTGACACGCGGAACCCGGCCCTCCAACGGTGGATCCCGGCAAGCAAGCGGGGAAAACCGGCAGGGCTTCAATTTGTCTCACGTGTCCAAGCCCGGCGACGCGCTGAAAGCGATCCTGGAACGCAAGCAGGCAGAAGCCGCCGCACGCAGCGCGCCTCCGTCCCGGCCGGCCCCCAGTGTTGTGGCACCTGCAGGCAGCCGCCCTGCTGTTACCGTGGCCCCGGCCTCCCCGCGTCCAGCCGCCAATGCAGGTGCGCCGGTAGGCACCGCGCCGCGTCCGGCGATTGTGCCTGGTCAGACGGTACGCACCGGCGTTGTGGTGCAGCCAAACACCAACC
>CAXTRU010000396.1:0-3365 GCA_964246665.1 uncultured Acidobacteriaceae bacterium | reverse complement strand
GAGCCCACGCGTATCCGCGCTCTATAGGTGGCTCTCGGTCTATGCAAAGCAAACAAGTCTATTGAGAAACAATGACAATGTCTATGAGCGGTCGTCAAAAGAGGGAGTGGAGTGGATGATGAGTGGAAAGAAGAGTGATGGTGAGGCTGGGGGCGGCGCTGTTGGCGCTCGTTCTGCTGGCGGGCGGGCGAGCACGGGCGCAGGCAAACCCGCATACCGATCCGCTAAACCTGGACCCGACCGTCAAGCACGGCCTGGAGCACTTCTATAACCTGGACTACACCGGCGCGCTGAACATCTTCAACACCGTAGCCGCCGCGCACCCGCAGGATCCGATGGCGTGGAACTACGTCCTGCTGGCGGTGATGTTCCGTGAGCTGTACCACCAGGACCTGCTCGACACGACCTACTATGCGCACGACAGTTTTCTTTCCACCAAACGTGAGGTCGACGTCGCCAAGGCCACGCGGCAACAGATTGAAGACCTCACCAACAGGGTCATCGGGCTGTGCGACGACCGGCTGAAAGCGGATGCGAACGACAAAAATGCGCTGTTCGCTCGCGGCTATGCGCGCGGGCTGCATGCCTCCTTCATCACGCTGGTGGACCACTCCTTTGCCGCTGCCGCCCGGCAGGGCTACCAGGCGCGCAACGACTCTGAAGCCTTGCTGAAGCTGGACCCGCAGTACGCGGATGCGCTGATGGCGGTGGGCATCCAGCAGTTTGCCGTGGCCAGCCTGCCGCGGGTGATGCGCATGATGGTGGGCATTGTGGGCGTGGGTGGGAACAAGGAGCGTGGTCTGCAGATGCTGCGGGACGATGCAGCGCATGGCGTGGTGACTGCGGTGCAGGCACGCACTGCCCTGAGCCTCTTTCTGCGCCACGATGGGCGCTACCCGGAGGCGCTTGCCGTGGAGCGGGGCCTGGCCGAGCAGTACCCGCACGACTACCTGTTCCGGCTGGAAGTGGCGAACCTGTTGAAGGATGAAGGGCATGGGACGGAGGCGATTGCCGAGTACAAAAAGGTGCTCGCCGACGCGCAGAAGCCCGGGTACTTTATCGACCCGCGGCTGCAGATGGCCTGGTTTGGGCTGGCCGACACGCAGCGCGGCTATAACGACATCCCTGGCGCGGCCTACGGCTACACGCAGGCGGCGGAGCAGCCCAACTGCAGTGATTGGCTGAGAAAACGCGCTCAACTCAACGCTGGGCAGATGTATGATCTGCTGCACAAGCGCAGCGAGGCGGTGCAGATGTACCACGCCGCTGCGTCGCCCCAAGGCGATCAGTCGCAGGCGGAAGCGGCACGGCGCTATTTGCGGTCACCTTTCACTGGTAAGTAATTTTGGGATCGTCACTCTGCAGCAAAAGCACGGAACCTCGGCAAAGGGACGTGCGTACCGCTAGTTGAACGAGGAGCACACCATGGCCTGTGTTGGATGTGGAGAGTCGATCGCTGCAGGAGCAAGGTTCTGCAGCACATGTGGCAGAGCGGTTACTTATGCGGCGGTTCCGCCGCCTCCCCCGGCTGCCCACGCGCTGCCGAGCGTGGGGCTGGACGGCCTGTACCGCCCGCGTGAAGGGCGCATGGTTGCCGGCGTCTGCAGCGGCCTTGCCCTGCGTTACGGGTGGGATGTGTCGATCGTGCGCTTGGTCCTCGTCCTCAGCGTGCTGGTGGCCGGCGTGCCGGCGGTCGCTTACCTGATTGCCTGGGTGGTGATGCCGAACGCACAATACGCGCTGCCGGCGCAGGTAAGCACCAGCGGACCCGGTAGCATGAGGGTGTGAGTTCTTCCGCAACCGCCTTTCCTGCACCGCGGCCGCTGGCCTATAACAACGATCGCCTTCAACTCTCCGGGGTAGACCTGGATGAACTGGCTGCGCAGTTTGGCACGCCGCTGTACGTCTACTCGGCTGACGACCTCCAGGCGCGTGCCAAGATGTTCGCTGAGGAGTTCGCCCGCCGGGAGCATACGGTCTGCTATGCCGTGAAGGCGAACTCGTCCCTAGCCTTGCTGAAGCTGTTTGGCGGCAAAGGATGTGGGTTCGATATCGTCTCCGGCGGAGAGTTGGAGCGTGTGCGCCGCGCAGCGCCGGAAGCTTTGGGCAAGGTGGTGTTTTCCGGCGTCGGCAAGCAGGCCTGGGAGATGGACGCAGCGCTCCGGGCCGGGATCCTGCTCTTTAACGTGGAGAGCGAGGCCGAGTTGGACCTGCTCAGCGCTCGCGCTGTTGCTTTGGGTCTCCGCGCCCGTTTTGCCCTTCGCGTGAATCCTGATGTCGCTGTTGAAACGCATCCATATATCTCCACCGGCCTGCGCGAGCATAAGTTCGGCCTGCCGATCGAGCGTGCCCGCGAGATTTACGCCCGTGCCGTGACACTCGGCGGACTGGAACCGGCTGGGGTGAGTGTGCATATCGGCTCGCAGATCCGTGATGTTGCGCCTTTTACGGAGGCCCTTACCCGGGTGCGCGCCCTGGTGGAGAACCTTCGTGCGGACGGGCACGACATCCGCTATATCGACGCCGGTGGCGGGTTTGGGATCGAGTATGGCCAGAACAGCTTCGACCCGCAAACGCGGGTGCACGATTATGCCGAAGCGATCCTTGGCGCGCTCGACGGCCTCGACATTCACCTCCTGCTTGAGCCTGGCAGGTTCCTGATTGCACAGGCTGGCGTGCTGCTCACGCGGGTACTTTTCACCAAGGTCAACGGCTCCAAGAACTTCGTTGTCACGGATGCCGCGATGAACGACCTGATTCGCCCGGCGCTCTACGGCGCACACCACGAGGTCCTGCCTGTGCGGGAGGGCGGTACTGAGCCGGTGGTCGCCGATCTTGTTGGGCCAGTCTGCGAGAGTGGCGACTTCTTTGCGCGTGACCGCGCGCTTTCCGCGGCTCCTGGAGAGCTGCTCGCCATTCTGGACGCGGGCGCCTATGGCATGAGCCTTAGCTCCAACTACAACACGCGGCCCCGGCCGGCCGAGGTGTTGGTCGAGGACGGCCAACCGCGCCTGATTCGCCGCCGCGAAACCCTCGACGACCTGCTTGCTGCAGAGACCGTGTAGCGACGTCACACGCCAGCCTCGTCCGTTGGAGCCATCATGCCCTTCGTCAGCCTTACGCGCCTCCGCATCCGCTCCATCCGCTTTCTTCCGTTCTTCGCGCTTCACGCTTTCCGCACCCAGCGGCAGGTGGAGGCGGCTCCGGGCTTTCGCAATGGAGGCGTGCTGCCGGATCGACACTGGACGTTTTGGACCCTGACTGCCTGGAACACGCAGGAGGACATGCGCCGCTACATGGTTTCCGGCGCGCACAAGGCAGCGATGCCCAAGCTGATGCACTGGTGCGACGAGGCCTCGGTGGCG
>CAXTRU010000395.1:0-3380 GCA_964246665.1 uncultured Acidobacteriaceae bacterium | reverse complement strand
CCCATCCACCCCAGCCAAACCCGGGCCCAAGTCCGTCATAGAAGCTTTGGTACTGCTTCTGCTCGGTTTGACCGCCGATGACGGTGATCGCGACGTCGCCGCCGGACGGAACTTCGCGCCAGCCGTGGTATTGCAGATCACTGCGTATTTCGTCGCGCAATACGGACTGGTCCAGCGGATTGACTGTCTGCACCTTGCGGATGGTAAACGTGTGATAGTCACTGAACGGCGCGTTATGGTCGTAGTCCGTGTGTACGTGTTGCGCCTGCGCGACGGTGCCCGCGAGCAGCAACGCGGCGACACCCAATCCAAACATCTTCTGCATGGCCCCACTCCTGTGGACATCGCTGTCCAGCAGGTTAGACGGCGAAAAGACTTCACGCATTGCCCCGCGTCGACAGCCGTGGCTATACTCCACGCAACGTTGCAGCACAGCGGTTCCGCTCTAGCTGCATCAGCCATACGAGCCACCGGCAGAGAGCACGAAAGATTCACGCGATGACCTTCACCCGCCGCACCCTGTTGAAGTCGCTTTCGCGTACAGCGCTGGTGCTGCCGTTTCAGGACATCCTTGCGTGGGCGTCTTCGCCGCAACAGGCGCAGGCTCCTTCCGGCGCGAGCCGCGAAACCTATAACGCACCCGCACGGCCCGCGCCCAAAACGCTGCCGTCGCCCGTGACGGGCACACCGCTCGGCTACCGCTATGTGGATCAGGCCCACGCCGCCGGCCTGCTGACCAAAACCATCTACGGCAATGAGCATAAGAATCGCTATCTGCTGGAAACGACCGGGTGTGGTGTCGCGTTTTTCGACTACGACGGGGATGATTGGGTCGACATCTTTCTCGTGAACGGCTCGCGGTTGGATGGCTTTCCAGGTCTGCCAAAAGATCAGATCCCCATCTCACGGCTGTTCAAGAACAATCGTGACGGCACCTTCACCGACGTCACGCTGAAGGCCGGCGTAGGCCGTGCCGGCTGGGGCCAGGGTTGCTGCGTTGGCGACTACGACAACGATGGCCATAACGATCTGTTCGTTAGCTACTACGGTCAAAATGTGTTGTGGCACAACAACGGCAACGGCACGTTTACTGACGTGACCGCGAAGGCCGGCTTGCTGCAGGACAAAACGCGCTGGAACAGCGGATGCGCGTTCCTTGATTACGACAAGGACGGCCACCTCGATCTGTTTGTCGCCAACTACATCGAGTTTGACCCCAAGACCGCGCCGCTGCCTGAGGCTGCCGGTTGCTCGTACAAGGGCATCCAAGTTGCGTGTGGTCCGCCGGGCTTGCAGGGCGGCAAAAACATCCTGTACCGCAACAACGGCGATGGCACCTTTACCGATGTGAGCCAAAGGGCCGGCATGTGGGACACCGTGGGCACGTACGGGCTTAGCGTTACGGTGGCGGATCTGGATAACGACGGATGGCCTGATATCTATGTCGCGAATGATTCGACGGCCGCTACCTTCTACCGCAACCAGAAGGACGGAACTTTCAAAGACGAGGCCATTGAAAGCGGCATTGCCTACTCGCCTGATGGCAAACCGCAAGCGGGCATGGGCGTCAGCGTGGGCGATTTCAACCGCGATGGCCTGCTCGACATTGTAAAGACGAACTTCGCCGGGGACACCGATTCGCTGTACCAGAACCTGGGCGATGGCACGTTTGAAGACCACACCTATTTGTCCGGGCTGGGCGTGAACACGCGGTATCTCGGCTGGGGCGTTGGATTTTTCGATCCCGATAATGATGGCTGGCTCGACATCTTCATCTCGAACGGCCACGTGTACCCAGAGGTCGACAACTCGCACCTGGAAGCACCCTACGCAGAGCACAAATACCTCTATCGCAACCTGCGCAACGGCCAGTTTGAAGAGGTCACCGCGCTCGCCGGTACGGGCATCACGGCGCAAGCACCCGCGCGTGGATGTGCCTTCGGCGACATCATGAATTCAGGTATGGTCGACATCGCGGTGAACTGCGTGAATACCTATCCGCAGCTGCTCCGCTGCGAACCGGTACCCAGCCCTGCCACTAACCCCGGGCTTACGGCTAACCCCGACGCGAATACAGGCCCCGCGCCTCATCCGCCAGGCACGCCCTTCGCGCAACGCAATGTGATCTACATTCGCACTGTCGGCACAAAGAGCAATCGCACCGGCATTGGCGCGCGGCTTACGGTGACCGCAGAGAACCAGCCCGGCAAGGTCCTAAGGCAGATCGACGAGGTGCGCAGCGGCGGCAGCTACTACAGCCAGAACGACCTGCGCCTCCGCTTCGGCCTGGACCAGGCCACCCATGCCGATGTGGACATCACGTGGCCCAGCGGCACGAAGGACACGTTGAAGGCGCTTGCTGCCAACAATCTGTACGTCATTCAAGAAGGCGGCAAGATTCTCCGGACGTTGAGCCTCAACAGGTCAGGTGTCGCTTCAGGGACTCCAAATCAACCTGCCGTTCCATCGTTCGTCGCGCAGCGTTGTTAGCACTCAACAGTTGCTTCGCCGTTGGTATAATAGCAAAGCGTCGCGCTGATGTTTGGGGTGGAAAGTTGAGTCTTGCTACATCGGTGGAGTCCGAACTGTACCTCTTGGAATCGGAATCGTCTGTCTTTGCTGAAGACGAGATCCGAGCTGTTGCCCTCGGCGGCAGGGAAAGTATTGCTCACTGGGTTCGGTCCACGTCGCAGCAGCGCGGTATTTCCTTTCGAGCTCGCCCCAGCGATCTTTTTGCGGCTGCTGCCGCACGCCTGTCGGACGCCGAAGTCGATTTTGATGAAGTCGAGCGGCTGCTGATCGCATTGGAACGCGCACGGGTCATCAACTCCTATCAAAGGGGACTGCTGCAGGTAAATTACCTGCGCTGATGGAGCTCGATGTTCTCGATCCGTTCGGCGATTACGAGACCCGTGGGTACCTTCGCAATCACTTCCAGGCGAAAGATCCTGCCACGCTTCGTCGCCTTGAGGGTGCAAGCTTTCAGAATCAGGTGCACGGGGTATTGCGGGACCTTCGTCGAATTCGCGATGTACAAGATCTGACATACGAGCGGATTCTCGATGTACATCGCAGCTTTTTCCGGTCGGTGTACCCGTGGGCTGGCCAAGATCGCTCCATCACGGCACCGCACCTCGCCATTACTAAAGCTGGTTATAAAACGCTCTTTGCACACCCCGCTGCAGTACGGCGCGCCAGTGAATACGCGCTGGACCTTGCCAAGAATCAGGGCCACCTCCGAAGCAGGCCCGGCGAGATTTTCGGGTATCTCGCCCACTCTCACCCCTTCCTCGAAGGCAACGGACGCACAATTCTGACCATCTTTGCCGACCTATGCCGTCGCGCCGGTTTTCACATAGACTGGCACTCGATCCCTAAGC
>CAXTRU010000394.1:0-3390 GCA_964246665.1 uncultured Acidobacteriaceae bacterium | reverse complement strand
CTTCCGCAGCTCGACGGCCCAAGGCTAAAGTCGGCCGTGTCGCTCAGAACCATGCCGCCGATCTCCAATGGCGCCGTGCCCGGGTTGCTGAGGGTGACCACCTGCGCCACAACTGGGGTATGCAGCACAGCCGGCCCAAAACCCAGGGTTGCAGGGGCAAGCACCGCCTGCGGCACAGGCACCGGTGTTCCCGTTCCACTCAGGGCGATGACCTGCTGTGCTCCGCTCACGCCGTTGCTGTTGTCGGTCAGCGTCAAGGTTGCCGAGAAAGCCGCTGCCGTTTGCGGCGTGAACTGCACGTTGAGGCTGCAATTGCCTCCGGCGGCCAGGGTGGTCCCGCAGGTGGTGGTCAGTGCGAAGTTCGCTGTGTCGCTCAAGGCGGCGCCATGCAGCAGCAGCGGTGATCCACCAGTGTTCGTGAGCGTGATGGTGCTTGCAGGCGATGCCGTTCCCGCTGTGGATGGAAGGAAGCTCAGCGAGCTGACGCTGAGCGAAGCCAAGGGCGCATCCGGTGCGGTCTGATGGACGTCGGCGCCGCATCCTGCCAACAACCCGAGAAGAGGCCAAACAAGCAAGAGAAACACAGAGGAGGTGAACGTGTTCTTCTTGCTCGGAAACACCGGATCACCAGTCTGGCCAAACAGCCGTGGGTCTGCTTCTGAAGTGTAGGTTCATTTTCCCCGACGACAGACCCTGGACAAGAGGGCTCACGATCACCCTTTCGAGGTAGTCCCATACCGGTTTGGGACGTGGGCGTGCCGCCGTTGCAGCGGCCCCTCTTTGCTCCACCCCCAAAGTTGTACTCTGCTACAATCGGCGATCAATTAGCGTTAGACCACCTCTGCTGTTACCGGAGAAGCATTTGACTTGTTCGCTTGTGCGTCCTCGCCTGCGCACCATGGCCGTTTTCTTTTCCCTTGTTGCCGGCCTGATGTCGTTGGCGGGCTGCGGGTCGTCGCCCGTGACGCCGCTGAGCATCGAAGCGCAACCGGCCAGTGAGACGGTGCAGGCGGGGCAGAGCGCAACGTTTCAGGTGGTGGCGTCCGGGAACGGAACCTTACGATACCAATGGAGCGCCGGGGGAACTCCAATCTCCGGAGCCACGGGCAGCGCGTACACCGTGCCGCAGGCCTCGGTCTCCCAGAGTGGAACCAGTCTCAGCGTCGTTGTTACAGACGGCAATCAAAGCCTTACGAGTGGACCGGCCGTGCTCACCGTGACGCCCTTGTCAGCCGCGTTGAGCTTCTTGCCCGTGGCGAACACGGTGTACGGTGCAGCCCCGTTCGCGTTGGGCTCGCAGTCCTCTTCGAGCGCTCCGGTGACCTTTAGCGTCATCAGCGGACCTGCAACGGTGGCCGGCAACGCCGTGACTGTCAACGGTGTGGGCACGGTGGCGCTCTCCGCTAGCCAGCCTGCGGCCGGCAACTTCGCGGCAGCGACCGCGACCACCAGTTTCAACGTGGCCCCGGCGACGCCTACATTGAGCTTCGCTGCCATCCCCACGCAGACTTACGGAAATCCGGCGTTCCCCGTGCGCGCAACATCGGCCTCCAACGGAGCGATCACGTATGCCGTAGCGAGCGGACCGGCGACACTGGCCGGCAACGTCGTGACGATCACCGGGGCGGGCACGGTGACCCTAAGCGCGACGCAGGCGGCGAACGGCAACTACGGGTCCGCCAACACGGCGGTCAGTGTGCCTGTCGCGCCTGAGACGCCCTCGCTGAGCTTCGCTCCGATCGCCGACCAGGTGTATGGCACCCCAGCGTTCCCGGTGAGCGCAATGTCCACTTCCAGCGGCGCCGTAACGTACTCGGTGCTGAGTGGGCCGGCAACCGTTTCCGGCAACACGGTGACACTGACCGGACTGGGCACCGTGGTCCTCAACGCGACACAGGCGGCCAACAGCAACTACGCAACCGCCACGGCAAGCACCAGCTTCAAGGTTGGGGCAAAGATCGCGCTGTCCGCCATCTCGCCTGCCAACCAGACCATCGCGCCGGGGCAGCAGACGTTTGCCGCAACGGCCACGGGCGGGGTCACCGACACGCTGCTGTGGAGCGCCAGCGCCGGGACCATCAGTTCTACCGGGACCTGGACCTCCCCGAACACGCCGGGCAGCTACACCATCACGGCCACCAGCGCCGAGGACCCAACCAAAACGGTGTCGACTACCGCCACGGTGTCGGCTCCGGTCATCACCGCACAGCCGGCCGGCCGCGCCGTGTGCCCCGGGTCGCCGGTGACGCTTTCCACCACGGCCCAGTATGCGGCTTCGTTCCAGTGGTACCTCAACGGAGCCCCGATCAGCGCGGCCACGTCTGCGAGCTATGCGATCCCGGCGGCAAGCTCCGCCGATGCGGGTAGCTACACCGTCATCGCCAGCAACCCTGGCGGCAACGCGGCGTCCAGTGTGGCGAGCCTTGCGGTCGGCTCGACGCTCACAAAGAATCCGCAAGGCACCTCGGTGCTACAACCGGCCACGGCTACCTTCAGCGTCGCCGCGCAGGGCCAGTCGCCGTTCACGTACCAGTGGTTCAGCCTTGCGCCCGGTGCATCCAGCGGCGCCGCGTTGGCGGGCGCCACAGCGGCCTCGTACACGACGCCACCGACCAGCGCAGCCTCAAACGGCGCCGATTTCTACGCGGTAGTCACCGACAGCTGCGGCACCACGCTGACGAGCAGCAGCGGCACGCTTGCCGTGAATAGCGCGCCCACCATCACGCAGCAACCGGCCAATCAACCTCTCGCTCCGGGCAATGCCGCGAACCTGAGCGTCGCCGCAAGCGGCACCCCGTCGCTGTCCTACCAGTGGTACTACGTCCCGGCGGCGCTGAAGGCCGGCGTGGCCATTGCGGGCGCGACCAACGCAACCTACACCGTGCCCCTCAGCGCAACCACCGCGAGCAACAATGGCGACGCCTACTTCGTCACAATTTCGAATGCGTTCGGCACGGTGACCTCCCGAAGCGCGGTGCTCCAGGCCAGCGCCGGCACGAGCTCCCAGTGGGTTGTCGGCTGGGGAGCCAGTCCGGAGAACGCGCAGGCCGGCGGCGAAAACCCCGGAGGCCAGGAACAAAGCTTCCGCTTCTTCTTGTATCCGACCGTGTCCGGTTCCGTGGAGCGCGTTCATCTGTCCAATCTCTTCGGGGCGACGCCGATCACCGTGGGCGCAGCGCGACTCGCACCCGCGGCAGCCAACAACGGCGTCACCGGTCGTGCCATCGACACCACCCAGGACTTCGCGCTGACCTTTCAGGGCAGCCCCAGCATCACGCTGCAGCCTGGGCAGGAGGTTGTCTCCGACCCGGTCCAGATCGCCTACACCCTTGGGCAGAAGCTCGCCGTGACCCTGTATGTGCAGGGGACGTTTCCGGCGCTTACCCAGCA
>CAXTRU010000393.1:273-3393 GCA_964246665.1 uncultured Acidobacteriaceae bacterium | reverse complement strand
CTGGAGGCCGCACGCTGCCGCCAATGTGCATGGGCCCCCCGCCGTAATTGCCACCAGAACCGGGCCCGACACCCGCGCCGCTGCCAGAACCGAGGCCGGAACCGTTGCCGTTCCCCATGGAATTGCCCACCAGCGTCGAGCTCGGCATGCCCAGATCGGGCATCTTGTTGTCGGCCAACTTCAAGTCTTTCTGCACCACAACCGTCGGCTCCACGGCGAGCTTGGGGGCGATGGTCGGTGGCGCCTTGGGCGGAACAATCTGCTGCTCCTGCGTGAACTTCGGCAGATGGCCCTTGGTCACCGGCGCCAGGTCATGCTGTCCGCCACCACCGCCCATTTTCTCCGCACGCGGCATAATGGGCGGCGGCGGAGGCGGCGTGGTCGGCGCAACCAGCGTTGCCACCTGAGGGGGCACCGCGGACACCACAGAGATATGACGGGCGATCACCCACGCGATCACCCCAATGATGATTGCGTGGGCCACGATCGCCGTCCAGAACGAGGTCTGTGACCGTGGCGCTTTGATCCCCCCAGCCATCGAGAGGAACGGCGGAGTCGTCGATGCAACCTTGAGATTGGGTTGCATTTCGGGATGGAACTGAGGTGCAGCAGCCATAGTCACGTCACTTGGGGGCAAGCATCGGTCCCCAAAACAAAGAGGCCCACCTACCCAAACTCTGTATTAGACGCGGGGACACCCCTCGTCGTCTCACCCTGAACCTGCCCGGCTTTGGGCGCACATCACCCTGCCCGGACCCTTACAATAAGAGTTTACGCGCAGAGACGCTCGCACACACAGCGGGCCTGTGCACGTTGGAGTGTTACCGATGCAGGAAACCGCCTCAGCGGCCAAACAACCCAAGTCGCTCAAAGACACACTCAACCTGCCCAAGACCGACTTCCCCATGAAGGCCAACCTGCCCGCCAACGAACCCGGCCGCATTGCCGCCTGGGACGCGCAGGACCTTTACGGCCAAATCCGTGCCGCCCGCGCCGGCGCCCCCAAATACATCCTCCACGACGGCCCGCCCTATGCCAACGGCGCCATCCATCTCGGCCACGCCCTGAACAAGTGCATCAAGGACTTCGTCGTGAAAACCAAGACCATGGCCGGCTTCGACGCGCCCTATGTCCCCGGCTGGGACTGCCACGGCCTCCCCATCGAAATCAAGGTCGACGAAAAGCTCGGCGGCAAAAAGCTGGAAATGGACCCGGTAGCCGTCCGCCAGGCCTGCCGCGAGTACGCTTCCAGGTTCATCGACCTGCAGCGCACCCAGTTCAAGCGCCTTGGCATCTTCGGCCGCTGGAACAAGCCCTACGAAACCATGGGTTTCGGCTACGAAGCCAAGATTCTAGAGACCTTTTACGGCTTTTACGAGCGCGGCTTCGTCTACAAGGGCCTCAAGCCCGTCTATTGGTGCTCCCATGACCGCACCGCCCTCGCCGAAGCTGAGGTCGAGTATGAACAGCACACCTCCCCCTCGGTTTACGTCCGCTACAAGCTGACCAGCCCAGCCGAGAACCTCGATCGGCGCCTTGCCGGCCTGCAGACCGGCGGCAAAGCCGTGTACACCATCATCTGGACCACGACGCCCTGGACCCTGCCGGCCTCGCTCGCCATCGCTTTCAACCCCGAGGTGGACTATGTCGCGCTTGACGATCAGGAAAGCGTGTACATCGTCGCCGCGCAACTTGCCCCCGCGGTCATGGAAGCTGTGAACGAACGCCCCAACTTCCAGTTCGCCCAACCGATCGCCACCTTCCCGGGCAGCAGGCTCGACCGCACCACCTTCAAGCATCCCTTCCTCGACCGCGAAGTGCTCGGCGTCCTCGCCGACTACGTCACCACCGACCAGGGCACCGGCGCGGTTCACACCGCCCCCGCCCATGGCCCGGATGACTTCGCCACCGGCCTCCGCTACGACCTCCCTCTCACCTGCAACGTCGACGCCCAGGGCAAGCTCCGCAACGGTTTGCCCGAGTACGACGGGCTCTTCGTCCACAAGGCCAATGCCCCCATTAAGCAGCTGTTACGGGACCGCGACGCCATGATGGGCGCGCACGACCTCGTCCACAGCTACCCGCACTGCTGGCGCTGCCACCACCCGCTCATCTTCCGCGCCACCGAGCAGTGGTTCATCCGCATGGAAACACCCGTCCTCTCGCCCAAAAGCGTCACCGCTGCCGCCGGCGCGCCGGGCACTGAGGCCATCAACGGCGAGACGACGTTTCGCGCTCGCGCATTAGCCGAGATCAAGGACGTCACCTGGGACCCCAGCTGGGGTGAAGAGCGCATCTCGAACATGATCGCCACCCGCCCCGACTGGTGCATCAGCCGCCAACGCATCTGGGGCGTGCCCATCGCCGTCTTCCTCTGCGAAAAGTGCCATGAGCCGCTGAATGATGAGGCGATCAATCGCTCGGTCGTTCAGCTCTTCGCCCGCGAGGGCGCAGACGCCTGGTATCAGCATGGCCCTGCCCAGCTTTTGCCGGCGAACACATCCTGCCCCAACTGCGGCAACGGGCAGTTCCGCAAGGAGATGGACATCCTTGACGTCTGGTTCGAGTCCGGCGCCAGCTGGAACGCCGTGCTCGAGACCGAACCCGAGCTTAGCTTCCCCGCCGACCTCTATACCGAGGGCGGAGATCAGCACCGCGGGTGGTTCCATAGTTCACTTCTCTCCGCGGTCGGCCTCAAGGACACCGCGCCCTACAAAATGGTCGCCACCTCCGGCTGGACCCTCGACGAACAGGGCCGTGCCTTCTCGAAATCCCTCGGCAACGGCGTCGACCCCGTCGCCGTCGCTGAACAGATGGGCGGCGAAATCCTCCGCCTCTGGGTCGCCTCGGTCGCCTTCCGCGAAGACGTCGCCGCTTACAAGCGCCACATGGACCCCGTCAGCGACAACTACCGCAAGCTCCGCAACACCCTCCGCTTCCTGCTGAGCAATATCGACGGTTTCGACCCAACCTTGAATGCTGTCCCATGGCAGGACATGCAGCCGCTCGACCGCTACATCCTCGCGCGCACCGCCGAACTCGACGCCACCATGCGCAAGGCCTACGACACCTTTGAGTTCCACCGCGCCTACCAGGCCCTCAACGAGTTCACCAACACCG
>CAXTRU010000393.1:0-263 GCA_964246665.1 uncultured Acidobacteriaceae bacterium | reverse complement strand
ATATCTCGAAGTCGCGAAGGCCCTGCTCTACACCCTCGCGCCCGACGACACCCGCCGCCGCTCCGGCCAAACCGCCATCTGGCGCATCGCCGAGGCGCTCACCCGCCTCATCGCCCCCATCCTCAGCTTCACCGCGGACGAGGTCTGGCGCTACCTCCCCGCCCTCCCCAACCGCGAAGGGAGCGTCCACCTCGCGCTCTTCCCGGACATGACCGACATCATCCCCCGCTCCCTAGCCCAGCTTGAACCCGCCTGGGAGCGCC
>CAXTRU010000392.1:3170-3396 GCA_964246665.1 uncultured Acidobacteriaceae bacterium | reverse complement strand
GTATCAGCAAACATCAGCGTGACACGCGCCGCATTCACCGGCCCCGCCGCGTTCGGATGCAACACCGTCCCACTTACCGCATACAGCTTGGACAGCGGCACATCGACGTCGATCCCGTTGGCCTGTTCGCCTTCCTCCACCTTCACCGGCTTTCCATCGCGCGTGCGAAACGCGTCCCCCGGAAAGATCTGCAGGTGGTAGCCGTCACCGGAGCTCGTCGACCCGT
>CAXTRU010000392.1:0-3160 GCA_964246665.1 uncultured Acidobacteriaceae bacterium | reverse complement strand
GGTCCATCACCACATTGTTCAGCTCCACAGAAGCACGCACCAGGTACTCCCCAGCCGGTAAACCCACAAACCGGTACTCTCCCTGGTCGTCGGTGTGGCCTCCACTGTGGCTTGCCAGGGTACTCGTCCGCACCGCGGTCCACTTCCCCTCCGCGTCACGCCGCAGCAGTGCCATGCCCACACCCACCGCCGGCGACCCATCCTCAAAGCTCACCTTGCCCGCCACCGTCGCTCCGCGATACAGCCGCACCTCCGCCTTTGTTGTTTGGCCCGCGGTCACAGAGATCGACGTCATGGAATGCGCTATCCGCCGCAACATCGCCTCATCCGGGTGGTTCAACTCGCCGCGCGTAAACAGCGTCAGCGGCGAGATGTATCCATCCTGCTCCGCGATCACGTAATACAAACCCTGCGGCACGTTTGGGATCGTGAAGCCTCCATCGAGCCCAACGGTTTGCAGATGGAACACACCCTCAGGCCGGTACTCACCCTCACCCTTCTTGCTCAAGGCAGGCGAGTGCAGATCCACCATCGGCTGCAACACCACATGCGCCAAACGCGCAGGCTGCTGCGTGTCCGCGTACGTCACTTGCCCGATCACCGTGCCCGTCGGTGCCGGCGGGGTGGGCATCTGCGCCGGCATCTGCCCGCAACATCCCATGACGACAAACAGCAGCAACAGGTAGGAGCCAACACAGCGTATAGAACGTGGCAAAGCGCCCTCCGCAAGTCAAAAGAATTCTAAACGGCTCCGCCTCAGTGTCAGTGGTCCTGAGTCCTGCGTAGTGCTGTCTCAACAAGCAAATTCTGGCGACCACTCTTCATCGGCACATCCGCAAGCCTTCAACATCGCGCCGCGCATCACAAACGCATGCGCCGCAAGCAAACGTTCGCCCTGCTGTGGGCCATGTGCAGCGTCACCGGTTGCCGCTCACGCAGCACAGTGCCCGAGCAGCCCTTGCCGCCCAACACCATCCTGCTTTCACAGATGATGCGCGAGCTTTCCGCGCAGCCCGGCTTCACCGAGACCGTGCTGCAGCAGCTCAATGGCGCCAAGCAGAAGACCGGCAAGCGCGGCCCTGCTCTCCTTACGCCCGCACTGATTGACGATCTGCGCAAACGCATCCTCGGCAAAGACTGGCATGCGCTGGACCGGTTCCCGGGCTGGACCATGCGCGAGATCAACCCCACGGTCGACATCGCGGATAAGTTCGTCGGCAAAGATCCGAAGCTCGAAGGCATGAGCGCCGTGCACCCAGGCGCGCCCGCAACGCCGCTCAACGATCAGCAGGCCCGCACCTTTCTCGATCTCGGCCCCTATCCGCTCGACCAGGCGCAAACCATCTCGCTCGACAAACCATCACCGCTGCCGGGCTTTACCACCGAAGGCATCGTCACGCCCATCACCGCAACCGTTATACGCGGCGATGGCCCCAACCAGTACGCGCCCGAGCACGCCGAATCGCAACGTCTCGCCGATGTACTCAATCGACTTAGTGTAAACAGCCTTCCGGATGCCAAGCCGTTTGCTGCCTCGCTCGCCGGCCATGAAGCCAGGACGCCCGAGGCGCTGATGGCAGCGCTGATGAACAGCGGCCACACTGTAGCCGTCACCGACTCACGCTACTTCGCCAACTTCGGCCATCTGCACTACAAGGGCATGGACGTGATGATGCCCTTCTGGGTCAACACGCAGATCGCTGTTCCGCACACCGGTGGTCTCTTTCACCGTCCGCGACCGCTGCTGGTGCCCGTCTCGCATGCCGAACATGAATGGCACATCCGCGGTCCGCACATCAACGCCGACGTTAGCCACTACTTCGGCGTTGACGGCAAGGCCGAGTGGCGCACCATGGACACGCTCGACCAGGCCTGGGTACTGAAGCGCGACGCGCACACCTACACCGGCGCGCAGGCCATCGAAGTGACGCGCCTCACCGGCCTAATCACGCTCGCATACATGCACCAACATGCGCGGCGCCCCACGCTGCCGTTTGGCGGCTACTACACGCTGGGTGTCTGCCAGGATCCTGTGTCGGCCATTGAGAAGAAGCTCAACGGCCAATCGACTCTGTTCCCCAACACGGCCGATAGCGCGCTCTTCGACGACCCGCGTGACAACGAAGTGAACACGCTCTTCGCTGCCATTCCCAAAGACCGCGCAGGCGCCAGGCCACAACCTGAACGCATCTTCGGCTCTTTGCCTGCGTCGCCCGGAGCGAACAACAACTTCAACGAAATCATGATTCCCGGCCTTGCTGATGATTTTGCTGTGACGTACCGCGCGTGGCAATCAGGTCATCTCGCGCGAACACACAACAAACTCTTCTACGCCGCACGTTCAACAGCCATCATCGCCATCATGGCCGCGTTGCTTGCAACGCTTCTGCGCATGCGTCGTGCACACACACTGACTCAATAGATATCCCTCCCAATTTCGTGCAACGAAAATGGTGCACGTCATGCTCAAATAGCGGCGGGAGGTTGTATCCATATGGCAACCGCAAAGAAATCTACGTCAAAGAAGTCTGCAGCAAAGAAAACGTCGGCGAAGAAAACAACCGCCAGGAAGACCGCAAGCAAGGCAGTCGCAAAGAAGACCACTACGAAGGGAACAGCAGCGAAGAAGGGCGCGGCGAAAACAGCCATCAAGCGTCCTGTAGGTCGGCCGCCCCTTGCTCGCAACGCAGCCAAGAAAACATCGGCCAAGAAGACTGCAGCCAAGAAGACGACAAGCAAGAAGTCAGCAACCAAGAAGGGCGCAACGAAGACCGCAGCCAAGCGCCCGGTTGGCCGGCCGCCTCTCGCTCGCAACGCGGCAAAGAAAACATCGGCCAAGAAGTCCACCGCGAAGAAGACCGCTTCGCAGAAGAGCAGCGGACGCAAGTACAGCCGCCGCGCCGGGGAAGACGTTCGCGAAGAGATGCACGAGATGAAGCGCGGTCAGCTGCGCATCGGCAACTCGCGCAAGAAGGTCACCAACCCCAAGCAGGCCATTGCCATCGGGCTTTCCAAGGCGCGGCGTGAAGGCGCAAAGGTGCCGCCGAACCCAAACACGGGCCGCTAAGCCACATCGCTTGAGCGCACATCGTGGTGGCCGCGTGCATAGGCCCCAACCCCCCCCCAAACAAACCCCACCCAAAAAACAGAACGGCACAAA
>CAXTRU010000391.1:230-3399 GCA_964246665.1 uncultured Acidobacteriaceae bacterium | reverse complement strand
GGGCATACTCCAATAAAGGTCCGTACCCATGCTCTCGACCAGCGGCATAACGTGCCTGCACCGCCGTAAGCTGCACCAAAGGCCCATACGTCAGCTGCGCTGTTCCCCACGCGCCATTCACCTTCAGGCGCTCCGTATAGCTCGCCGCGAGCAATGATCCTCGTTTGCAGTGCGCCTCAATCATCGCCGAGGCTGCCGCGATCCAGGCGTCCGACGTATCCGCAGTCAGGCCATAGCTCGCATACTCCGAAGGTTCCAGATACGCCATCCGCCGTTAATCCTTCCTCTTGGTTCTTCGTGTTCAAATCCACAACGCCGAGCCCTGCGTGTGCCCCCACCTGCACGGCGAGGCACACGCTTTTAAGCTCTGCCTGATTTCTAGCGATTGACCAGGACCTGGTAGTGCGCGTAATTCGCGCCCTTCACCACCACACCGCCAAACTTCACCACCACATGCTGCGAGGCCAGCGAGCCAGGGACGCCAAGCTGGAACACCCGGGGGTTCGCGTCACCAAGCCAGTGGTATTCAATCAGGTCCTCGGTCACGATGTACGCGGGCAGAACCGCCGAGCCGGAACCAGGGGTGCCGGTGTACGGCAGCGTCCACTCCGGGATCAGCGGGATGTCGCCGGCCTGGGTAGAAAGTGTCTTCACCGTAAGCCCGCCTTCAATGGCCTTGGTGTTCAACACCACGTTGTACTCGGCCTTCATCTCGCGGTCGATCAGATCCAGCAAAACAGGGTTCGCATAGATCGCCGTCGGACGCACACCGAAGCTCGTGTTCGAAAGCATCTGCGCAATGGTCGACTTCAGGCCATCCACAATGCTCTCGCTCGGCGAGATCGTCGTCGTGTTGCCGCCTGCAGCAATCTGCGAAGCCGCGCCGAAGTACTGCGCCGAGGTCGGCGAACTCAGGCTCGTATCAGTGCCATTCCAAAGCGCGATGTCATGCGTGCGCAAAACACCGTCCACGGTGTCGGCAAGATCCTTCGCCTGCAGATACGCAAACTGGCTCTGCTGCTTGCCCAACTCAAGGTCGAACAGGTTGTAGTTGATCTGCGCCACCAGCGCCTTCAGCGGCACAGAACGCTCCACGCGAGTCGGGCTCACCACCGGCGGAACAATGTTGCGCGGATCCATAAAGCCCGCCGAAGCAGCCGGGGAGGGAATCGCGGTCTCTTCAAAAAAGCGCGAAGGATGACCGGTAGCTGGAACCTGCTTGATGCGCTGCCCAAACGGCCCACGACGCCGAACCAGATCCAGGATCTCGGTCTGATACATGGGAACTTCGATCGCCCCGGGTCCGATGTAATCTGCAGTCGCGTTGATGTCCGTAAACTTCGTGTTCATGCCTTCTCCTGTTTCCTGTCTGCAAAACAAAAGGCGCAGCTCATCGCCGCGCCCTTCACATCTCTTCAACAACGTGGCGTAAAGGACAGCAATCATTCGCTGCTCAAGCCAACGATGACTTAATCCCGCAAAGCTTTCTAGCCCAACAGCCCCGCCCGCAGCATCTCCGCCTTCACCGCAAAGCGCTGTTCGATCGACAACGAAGCCAGGGCCGCATCCAGCGCGCCGGCCTCCATCCGCCCCGTCTGCAAGCTCTCCAGCGCACCGGCGGAGATCCCCTGCTTGGCCAACGTCGCCACCATACCGACGGCTGCCGTCTTGCGCCCTGAAGCGGAAGCCGTGCTCGCCGCCGCGGCCGCGGAAAGCTCCGCAATGCGCGCCTCGGCCTCGTGCAGCTTGCTCTCCGCCGCACTCAGCCGCTCAGCCAACTCATTCTCACGTTGACTCTCAACCGTAGCCACAATCCGCTCCACCCGCTCATCCGCTTCAGCGAACAATGCGACTTCGCGTTCCTGCATTCGCTGCGCCGCTTGTTCCAGCGAAAGTACCGCTGCCTGGATGCGCTCCATCAACTCGTCCATCTCTGCCTCCTGCAAACTCAACTCCTTGCCTTGCAAACCCATCCTGATACCCGCGCCTTAGGCGCGAGCCCGTCCGTTACAACGCTTCACACGAAACGACGTGCTGCGATAGGCCGCCTTGTCCCGCAGCAGAACCGCCGCTCCGGTAAACGTCGCTTTCGTAACCGTCCAGATCTGGGCTTTCATGTCCGCCACATGCGCATCGGCAAGCTCATAGCTCATACCCATCGCACATGCCGCCGAAGAGCTGCCCGCCGTGATCTTCGCTTCCATCTCCGGGAAGTCCCGCGCATACAGGTACCCCTTCACCTGCAACCGCTGTCCTTCCAACTCGGCCGCCGTGATGATGCCGCACTTCTGCCGCGCATCATGCCCGTCCCAACCCGCCTTGAAGTCAACAGCCATCCCCAGCAGACTCGGCAGTGCCGCCTGCGCCGCCGCGTGCGTCAGCACAACCCTGTGTCCCCGCGCCCCGCTCGGTGCCTTGTCGCTCGGCACGTCCACCATCGTCAGGCATCCCTCAAACGGCAACCGATTCGGGTGCCCTGCCACCTCCGGAAACTCAACGCCCATGGCGTGTATCTGTCGTCCTGCACGATACCCCCGAACCGTCCTCTCCAAGTGCACCTCCTCAGCTCATAACTCAACCCCAAACCCTTGCACACCCCCACAGGCCTGCATCACGCCTCTGGGTCGCTGCTCCGTGCAGGCAAGCCGCGCATGGCACGCACCTCGGCCACACTCAGTACGCCGGCGCTTAACAGCTGCATCTGAATGTTGGCCTCAGTCGCTTCATCCCGGCTTTCCAACTCATTCCAAACGAATCGCAGATCGCTCCAGCCCAGCACCTTCACGATCACGTGCCGCGTAAGGTGGTCCGCCACCATCTTCGCCAGCGGCACCACCGCGTTCTGAAACGCCTCATCGGCCAGCTCCTGCGCCGTCGAGCGGTTCACATCGTGCGTCACGCCCAGCAGCATCGCCGGCAAATCAAACGCATTCGCAATCATCGTCAGCAAGAACTGCTGCCACTCCATCCGCAGCTCCGCGTCCGAGCCCTGCGCCAGCCGCACTACCTGGGGTGGCTCCTCGGAGCTCAGCACCGGCACTCGCCCAGAGCCCTCAACCTCTTCCTGCCACCACCGCGTGAGCCGTTCATGCTGCTCCGGGGTCCGATCCTTCAGCCACAACGCGTACTGCACCGTTCCGTTGGAAGCCAATCGTCCCGCATACCTCTG
>CAXTRU010000391.1:0-220 GCA_964246665.1 uncultured Acidobacteriaceae bacterium | reverse complement strand
ATCGCCTCAAACGCGACCTCCATCTTTCCCAACCCAAACACCGTGTGCGTACGTGGATTCAAACGCAGATACATCAACTCGCGGTCTAGCAGCTGCAGTCGCCCTTCAACGCCGAGCTTACCGGTTACCTGCGCATAGCGCGGTGTCTCCGGGTCGCCGTTCCACTCGGGATTTACCTGGATCGTTGCCCCATCCACCGGGTACAGGCGCACGGGGGTTT
>CAXTRU010000390.1:0-3400 GCA_964246665.1 uncultured Acidobacteriaceae bacterium | reverse complement strand
ATCAGCACTGTGCCTTCAACGACGTCCGCTATTTGGTTCAGGATGGTGCGTACCCCACCCAAATGAAGCCGCCCTTTTGGGGATGGATCGGCAAGGGTGGAGACACCTATATCGTTCGCGGCTCGATGGCTGAAGGGGTCTCGTACCGCGTCGGTTGGAATAGTCCGAAGAACTCGTACGAGGGCACCCAATACTGGGGCATCCCCGGTGACCCGTTCAACTCCGGCATGCCGCCGCCGCCCTCCGGGACGCCGGAGCAACACACGCGCATTCTGGGCGGAAACTACGAATCCTGCCATGCGGCGTCAGCCAAAACTCAGCTCCATGGCGGCTACGGCGTTTCGAGCGTCCTTTCGATGCAGGGGTCATCGTACGTGGACATCGCTTGTCTGGACATTACGGACTTCAGCCCTTGTGGTCGCGCGTCTCAGCCGACCGGCTGTGTTACCTCCGGGCCTGCACTGTCTGACTTTGCCGGGGTCGGTATCACGTGGTCAAACAAGTCAACACATGACACCGTGCAGGACGTCCGCATCCACGGTCTCGCACAGGCGGGCATGGGCGGACCGACCGGAGATGGTGCGGTCTTTCGTTACCTTGAACTGGTTGGGAACGCGGCGTCGGGTTGGAACGCCGATCCGAACGACGGCACGACCGGCAACGGGACGCTGCGGGTAGAGCACTACAACATCAGCTGGAACGGATGCAGCGAAGAATACCCGATCAAGGATGCGCTTCCCTACCATGAGTGCACAGATCAAAACTCGGGTGGTTACGGCGATGGCTTCGGCACCACCACCGCCGAGAGCAAGCCAAGTTGGAAAGTCACCTTCGATCAAGGCACCGTTTCTTACAACACGCAGGATGGGCTGGACGCGCTTCATATCGCGGGCGGCGACTCCATGATGACGGTGATGCACACGCTTGCATTCGGCAACATGGGGCAGCAGATCAAAGTGGGTGGCGCAGCCGGCGTCATCATGGACAACCAGATCGTCACCAATTGCAATGCGATGCGGCAGGCCATCCCAGGAACGCCCCGCGACTACAACGTTCGCCTGAGCGACTTTTGTCGCGCCGCGGATACGGGCATCCTCATGACGGTGAACGACGCCGTGCCGAGCAAGTTGATCCGAAATGTTGTCTACTCTGCGAGTGCGACGGGTGTTGAGGTCGAGTGCGCTACCAATCATTGCGGAACAGCCTCCAAGATCGAGTTCCGCGACAACATCTTCATCGGCTTCAAGAACGATGCCGCGCATGGCTATCCGGGCGGGGGACGCGGCGAATACAGCAATCCGATCTACATCGGCACGGACGTGAACCCGTTTAAGAACCCCGGAAGTGTCTACACCGGCAACGTCACGTTTCATCCATCTGCGACATGGCACTGCCCGGCGGCCGGCGAAAAGAACGCCCATTGCGGCGACCCCCATCTCGTGGATGAGACCTGGCATAACTACGGCCATGGCGATATGTCTCCGGCCAAGCCGGGAGCGGCGTCCACCAGGGAGCCAGGTGAGCCGGACACCTCCATGCTTGCGGCGCATGCGATGCCAGCGGCACTGCACAGGCGCGTTCGTCTTCGCACGGTAGCCGCCGGTGTGTGTGCGGGCGTGCTTGGCGTTGCGGCGTTGCGGGGCGTGCGCTCGCGGCAAAACACCTGAGCCTGCCCGCTGTGCTCACAGCAGATCCATTCATCCCTATCGGCGGAGTTTTGCATTTTGAATTCATCGTTGGATGTCCGGAAGCAAAGCGTTATGACGGTTGGCTCCCTTGCGCTGCTTGGGGTTGCGGCTCTTCTCTCGTTAGCCACAGGGGCACGGCACGCCGTCGCTTACAGCAGCCATGATCTGCAGTGGACCGGAGGCCGCTTGCTGGGGCAGCACGTCGACCCCTGGGCGGAGCGCCTTGCGAACTACCCACACCACTTCAGCCACTTCAGCCCACCGAATTATCTTCATCTGCTCTACCTGCTGTTCCTGCCGTTTGGTTCGCTCAGTTTCGGTACTGCGGAGCTCGTCTGGTGTGGCATCAGCGTCGCGTTCTCCATCGCGTCCGTCTTCCTGCTGGCGAGGCTCTTTGCGCTCAGCCGGCTGCAGACGGTCATGGTGCTCTTTCTGCTTTGGATGAGTTCTCCGTTTCGCGTTGTTCTTGAAGTGGGACAGATGAGCCTGTTTGAGCTCTTCTTTCTAGCCCTTACGTTTGTGGCCACATCTTCAGCGCTCGCGGGCGCAGCGTTCGGCTTCAGCCTTGTGAAATACAGCTTCTCGCCCGTAGCGTTTGTGCTGTTCCTCTTGAAGCGCCGCTTTACCCTGCTGCTTGTTGCCATTGGGATCTGTTGCGTTGCCGTGCTGGGTTGCCATTTGTTTCTACCCACGCCGTTGCCGCAACTCGTGCGAGAGCCCTTCCAGGTCTCGCGTCTCGCCGTAAGTCCAGGCCTTGCCGATGTGATGACGCTCTCGGAGTACAGTCTTCGCTCGGCGCTCGGGATCGATCGCGCAAAAACGGTGTCTTATGGCTTAGCGCTGTTCGCCAGCGTGGCGTACGCCATCCTGATCAGTCGGTTTCGGCTGTCCAAAGGCGTTGAGCTTCTCCTTGTAAGCCTGGCCAGCCTGCTCTTCTTCAAGCACCTGGTCTATGACTACGTCTTTCTTGCCGTGCCGCTTTGCTACGCATTCTCGTTGAAGGATGTCCGCACCAAGACGCCCATCATTGTGGGCGTACTTATCTTTTGGTTCCTTGCCGCCTTTTTGAACCGGGCCGCCAACGACCAGGTGGTGCACCTTGGTGCGCTCACTCTGAACTTCCTGCTGCTGACGGCCCTGTTTCTCTACACGTCGATGGTGGCGCTCCGCGGTTCTGCGGAGCCGCTCAGAGGCCGCGCTTAGGGCACGGGCACCTCAAACGCATTCAGCAGCGCTGAGACGGCCAGGTACATGCCCGCGAGGTGCAGCATGTCCACCAGGCCTTTGTGGCCGAACGCGGCGTGTGCTCCCGCAAACAGCGCATCCGGAACCCTGTGGTCCACAACGAGCGCATGGACAAAACGATGGGCGATCAGTTCGTTCGCGGATAGCGTCTTCGGTTCCTTGCCGGTGGCGAGCGCTTCGATGTCAGCCTGATCCAGGCCGACGTTGGCGGCCACCGCACGGTGCGCGTACAGCTCGTACGCTGCCTGGCACGCGGCGCCCACGGTCAGGATCACCACCTCGCGAACGCGTGCGTCGAGCTCCGTTGCGTTGCGCTCCGTGTCCAGGTAGTTCAGGTGCGCGGCGCCCAGTTCGGGGCTGTACAGCATTGCGTTGAATGGGCCCAGAAGCCGGCCGCCTGTGCCTTCTGCCTGAAAGCCGGACTGTTGCGCCCACGGCAACATGCCCGTCTTGATGCGGTCGTAGAC
>CAXTRU010000389.1:0-3425 GCA_964246665.1 uncultured Acidobacteriaceae bacterium | reverse complement strand
CCCCAGCTGAACGCCACCGCCAGCGTCGCGGGCACGTTCACCTACACGCCCGCGGCAGGCACCGTGCCCAGCGCCGGCACGCTCGCCCTCACCGTCACCTTTACGCCCAGCAACACCAGCGCCTACAAGACCGCGACCTCCAGCGTGAACCTCACAGTCGTGCAAGCGACGCCTACCATCACTTGGTCCACACCTGCGGCCATCACCGCCGGCACCGCGCTCTCAGCGGCCCAGCTGAACGCCACCGCCAGCGTTCCCGGCACATTCACCTACACGCCCGCGGCAGGCAGCACCCCGGCCGCCGGCACCACATCGCTCAGCGTCAGTTTCACCCCATCGGACAGCACAGACTTCAAGACGGTCTCCGCCAGCACCACCCTCACCGTCAACGCCGCAGCTGCCAAGACCAGCACCGCCACAACTGCCACAGCCACAGCAACGGTATCCACAGCCGCAACCACCGCCGCAGCCGTCAACGTCACCACGACCAACCTCGTCACCGACCCAGGCTTCGAGCTCCAGCCCAGCAACACGCTCTCCGGTGCCTGGACCGCGGTCGGCCCGTCCCACCTCGGCGTCGATAAGAACCTCGGCAACGGGCACTCCGGCGCCAACAACGGCTACATCTGGGACAACAGCACCGCCTTCAACGCCGTCCAGCAGACCGTCGCCGTACAGCCCAACACTGAATACGTCTTCAGCGCCTGGGTCCGCACCTCGCTGGTCGCCCCGGTGGCTACGCTCGCGGTACTCGGCAAGACGGGCACGCTCAACCAGGTCAGCTTCGGCAACTCACCCGGGTACTCGCTTCAGGTAGTCCGCTTCAACTCCGGCAACAACACCGCGGTGACCCTGCAGATCGGCCTCCAAGGCCAAAACACCATCCAGTGGGTGCAGATCGACGACGTCGCCCTGCGCACCAACCTGCTGCTCGACCCCGGCTTTGAACTGCAGGCCAGTCGCTCGCTCTCTTCGCCCTGGACGCAGCTCGGCTCCGGCCAGATGGGCGCCGACAACAATCTCGGCAACGCCTATACCGGCGCCAACAACGGCTGGATCTTCAACACCGGCAGCGACTTCAACGCCATTGCCCAGACCGTCACGGTGCAGCCCAACACCAACTACACCTTCACCGGTTGGATCCGCGCCTCACTCGTCTTCCCCATCGGCTACTTCTCCGTCGACGGCAGCAACAGCATTCTCAGCGAAACGGCGTTCGGGGGCACCAACGGTTATACCCAACTGAAGGTCTCGTTCAACTCCGGCAACAACACCTCGATCCGCCTTCGCGCCGGCTTCTGGGGCGCCAACACCGTCCAGTGGATCCAGACCGACGACTTCACCCTGCAACAGAGCCAATAACCTCAGCCAAAAAGGAGAGAACCGGTTCTCTCCTGAGCCGGCTCACCCCACCACACGCCAAACCTCGTCGGGACTCAGGAAGTCAATACGTGTAACTACCAAACCGGCAACTCCCCTGCCCGCACACCTGGTCCTTACGCCGGGTGAGAGCGTTTGGCGACAGGGGCAGGCCACGCCTGCATCGCCGTGTCGGCTACCGTCAACAACTTGGCGCGCGATGCCCCATCGCGTGCCAAGGTGGACATCCCCTGGATCAGGGCCATCACGTAGCCAGCCATGGCTCCTGCATCCACCTTCTGATTCGTTCTTGAGTTCTTATTTTCCAGCTCGATCTTTCTACGAAGACGCTTCTCGACGTTTAAACGAATTTCGCTTAAGGCTTGTTGCACATCGCCCGCGGCTGCGGAGCAACTGATCGCCGAAGTTGCCAGCAGGCATCCGGCGGGCGTGTTGTTGCCGGTAAACCCAACGGCGGCCGCCTGCAACAGACCCATGGCCGCGTCCCGTGCGGTCGGCGCTTCGGCAATGATCGACTCCGACGTCACCGGGCCTGATACATAGCGATGGACCGCCTCCAGGAAGAGCTGCTTCTTGTCCCCAAACGCTGTGTACAGGCTGGGCGGCGTGATCTGCATGGCGGCGGTCAGATCGTTGACGGACGTCGCCTCATAGCCATGCCGCCAGAACAGAAGCATCGCCTGATGCAGCGCGGCCTCGCGATCAAAGCCCAAGGGGCGTCCGGGCCTCCGTTTCACCGGCTCTTCTGCGATTTTCATAGTTATTACTATGAAACACCTTGACGTACGGATGCAAGTGCTGTGTACTTGTTTCCGTAGCGAACACTAAGGAATCCTTTATGCCTCTTACAAACTACCGCACCCTCGGTCGCTCCGGCCTCGTTGTTAGCCCACTCGCCCTCGGAACCATGACCTTCGGCACCGCACGCTGGGGCCTCGATGAGGCCGGTTCCGCCGCCGTCTTTCACGCCTACCTGGACCTGGGCGGCAACTTCGTGGATACGGCCGATGTGTACTCCGCAGGCCGAAGCGAAGAGATGCTGGGCAAATTCATCGCCAACGGCAAGCTGAGGGAAAAGGTCGTGATTGCCACCAAGGCTGGGTTCGCCGCGGGTCAAGGCGTGCACACCGGCGGCAACGGCGCCAAGCACATCCATGCCGCTGTTGAAGGCTCGCTCAAGCGGCTGCGCACCGACTACGTGGATCTGTTCTGGGTTCATGTGTGGGATTCGGTAACACCCGCCGAAGAACTGCTGGAAACGATGAACGCCTTGGTCCGGTCCGGCAAAATCCGGTACTGGGGCATGTCCAATGCCCCGGCCTGGTACGTCAGCAAACTGGCGACCCTGGCAGCCACCCGCGGCATGGCGGGACCCATCGCCCTGCAATACTTCTACGCGCTGGTAAACCGCGACATCGAAGACGAGCATGTCCCGCTTGCAAAGGAGTTCGGCATGGGCATCGTGCCGTGGAGCCCGCTCGCCTTCGGTCTGCTCACAGGCAAGTACGATCGAGCCAGCGTGGAAGCCGGCCCCTCACGCGCAGGGGGTCTGCCGCGTGAGGCCGCTGCGGAAAATGAGACGCGTCCGGAAGGCGATAAGCGCTTGGATGGGGCCAATCCCTTTGGCGACACGCTCTTCACGCCGCGCAACTGGACCATCGTCGACGGCCTGAAAAAGATCGCAGCGGAGGCCGGCGAGACGCCCGCGCGTGTCGCGCTCGCCTGGGTCTGCGGACGGCCCGGCATCGCCTCAACGCTCATGGGGGTCAGCCGCGCCGAGCAGGTCAAAGACAACGCAGCTGCCCTGGACCTCGTGCTCTCCTCAGAGCAGCGGGCATCACTCGATCAGCTGAGCGCGCCTGCCGACCCGCGAACCCTTTACAGCCTCTTCACCCCCATCCCACGGCAGTACGCCGTATTCGGAGGAGCTTCGGTCAGCGTCTAGATTCCGACGTAAGGGGCACACAACCTGTCGACCTGTTCGGCGCCAGAAATCCGCAATCTGGCGCTTTCCTTAAAGCAATGTGCGCGGGCTGCCCTGGAAG
>CAXTRU010000388.1:0-3447 GCA_964246665.1 uncultured Acidobacteriaceae bacterium | reverse complement strand
TGGTGCCGGGAGGGGGGGTCGAACCCCCACGAGGTTGCCCTCGGCGGATTTTGAGTCCGCTGCGTCTGCCAGTTCCACCATCCCGGCGCACCTTCTTGAGTGTACCGCAACCAAAGCCTGTTATTGCACCCGCGCCGCGGGACGTAGCGCCAGCAGTTCCAGCGCCGCAGCCAAAGCATTGCGGGCCGCAAGCCGAAGGTTATCGGCAGCCATCGTCAGCCAATACGCTTTCCCAGGATCGGCGTCCGCGTCCACTCGCACCATCAAGTCACCCGACTCTGTAGCAGCCTGGTTACTGGGCGCTGTGTCTTCTTCGGCAACCACAATGCCCCCTTGCAGGGCGGACCGCACCTCCTCCGCAGACGCAGGCTTACGCCGGTGCCTGCAACAGCTGCAAGCTCACGCTGCCGCCAAAGCCACTGCCGAGCAAGAACGCCGTGTCTTTGGCGATGCGTGCACGCGTCTCCGCCAAAGACGGGGCCGCCTCAGAGCCCAGCGCGCCGGGCACGTTGAACGCCACCTGCGTCCCGTACACCTGCTTCGGCACTTCCTGAAACGACAGCAAGCCGACGGTCTGCTGATGCAGTTCGTCGACGCCCGCGGAACCTGCCTCGGACGCCGGCTCCAGCATCGTCGCGGCCACCGAGGCCACGCCGAAGCGGCTCTCAAGACGCGCAATCACCGTGGCCAGCATCAGCGCAGCAGGGTGCGGCGCCACGATGCCCACCGTCATCAGATCCGGCCGCACGCTCTGCTCCAACCACGGCGACCGAACCACAAAGCCCGGCTCCCCGGCGAGCGCCCCAGTAAGATCCACAATGGCTGCTCCTGCCTTCGTTGCCGCCGCGGCATACTTCGTCGTGGACTCCTTCGTGCCCGCAAAGAACAGCACGTCGACGCCCTCAAACGACGTCCCGCTCAGCTTGTGGATCACAAGCGCTTCATCGCCGGCAGAGGTCAACTGCCCTTCCGCTTCGTCCGACTCGTCCAGCAAGCGCATGTCCCACGCGGCGGCTCCGGACTCGCTGATCTCCTGCATCAGCTCCTTGCCCAGCAGCGTCGATGCGCCAACCACGGCAGCCTGTATCACTCGTCCAGCCATAACCATCCTCCTACGAACGGCCCTTAGCCCCGCGCCGCTTTTCGCTGCCACGAGTACGCCAGGCGGGCAAATACCCCGGACAGCAAATACGCCATTGCCAACACGATCAGCGAATATCTCGATTCAAAGATCAACACTGAAGCCAACAACGCGACCAGGACCAGCATGCGTCCAGGCTGCCGCTGATCGAAGTCCAACTCCTTGCCGCTCCAGAAACGCCAGCTGCTCACCATCAGAAACCCGACCAGCGCAATCAGCCCAAGCCAGAGCATCGACATCCAGATGCTGTGGATAGGTGATCCTTCTTCAAAATGCACCACCGCCGCGAGCACGCCAGCCCCTGCCGGGATGGGCATACCGACAAAGTACTTGCGGTCAGGGCGGCCCGGATTGCGTGGCTGCGGGTTAACGCTGATGTTGAAGCGCGCCAACCGGCACGCCCCGCAGATCAGAAATAGAAAACTGATTACCAGTCCAAAGCGCATCAACCGGGCCTGGAAGTCCGGATACGCCGAAGGCCACATCTCGCGCACGCCCCATAGGTAGGCCAGGAAGCTGGGCGCCACGCCAAACGTGATCACATCGGCAAGCGAGTCCAGCTCACGCCCGAAAGCGCTCTGCGTGTTGGTCATGCGCGCGATGCGGCCATCCAGCGCGTCAAAGAACATCGCGAAGATGATGGCAAGAGACGCCCGGTCAAAGGCTGCCGGGTCGCCGAAGTGCATGCCGCGGATGCTCTGCACCATCGCATAGTAGCCAATCGCGATATTGCCCGCCGTGAACGTCGACGGCAAAATGTACATGCCCCTGCGGGCTGGCGAACGCGATTCGTCAACCCTGTCAGCGAACATCAGCGCGTTCCGGTCTCCTGAGTGCCGGCCGCTGAACCGGGCATGACGGCCAGTACAGAAACGCCACCCTTCACGCGATCGCCGGCTTTTACCCGCAACTCCACCGAGGCTGGCAGAAGAATGTCCGTGCGCGAGCCAAACTTGATCAGGCCCATGCGCTGCCCGCGAACAACGCGGTCGCCTTCTTGCAGGTTGCACACGATGCGTCGGGCAAGCAGGCCCGCAATCTGCTTGAAGCTAACGCTGTAGTCTCCCGTGTCGATCGTGATCATCGTTTGCTCGTTGTGCACGGCGGACTCCGCGTTCAAGGCATTCAGAAAGGCGCCTTCGCGGTACTCCACAAGGCTCACCGTTCCGCTTACCGGAACACGGTTCACATGCACGTCGAACCCGTTGAGGAAGATGCTGATGCGCACGCGGCTTCCGGCTGCGTCTTCCACCTTGCCGTCGGCCGGCGAAACAATCAGGCCGGGGTCGCGCGGAACCCGTCGCGCGGGGTCGCGGAAAAACCAGATGAAAAAGAAGGCAAGCAGCACGGGCAGCGCTGTAAGACTCACAAAATGCGTGCCGTACCAGACGATGGCAGCCACCACCAGCAGGGACACGCCATACAAAATGCCGTCACGAACCATCCCTTTGATTATACCTGCCCGCATCCTCGGACCTGCGCGCAAACCTCACCGCACAACGCGGGGCTGCAGCGCATGCCACATCAACACGGCATCTTCACGAGGCCCCTGGTAGTACGCCGGTCGCCGCCCACGCTCCAGAAACCCAAGCTCACGGTACAGCCGGCTCGCGGCCACGTTGGAGGGGCGCACCTCCAGCAAGGCCTCCAGCGCGCCCTGCTCCTGCGCCCAAGCGAGCCAATGCTCCAACAACTGCCTGCCCACACCTTTGCCGCGATGGTGCGGGTGCACCAGCACATATTCAAGCTCGGCCGTCTCATAGATGCCGGTCGCCGCGAGCCATCCAATCACCTCGGCTCCGAACATCCTCGCCAGCAAGATCACGCTCTTTCTCTCGCCCGCGTAGGACGAAGGCTCGACGAAGTTCTTCCAGGCGTCCGGTGGCCAGTGCGGCCCGTCCTGCGCCGCATCACTCACGGCCATCACCTCGGAGATGTTCTCCGGTCCAGCCTGCTCGATCTGAAAATGCTCCGGAACGATCACCTTATCCCGCGTGCGATCGGGCATAGATAGCCTCCTCCTCACGAACGTAGTTGGCATCAACAATTGCCAGGTCGCTGCCACCCGAAGCCAGCAGCTCCATGGCAGGCGCCAGCGCGTCGCCGGCAGACAGAGGTACATAGCGCGCTCTTGACGCAAAGGGCTCCAGCAACGTCTCAAGAGCAGCCTCAGCGTAGACGATCTCTCCCCTGTCTGCCGCGAAGGCCCGCGCATCCCCGAGCCATTCGCGCCCACTGACGCCGTCGCGCACCCGGCTCAGGTACATCTGGTCGCGCCCGGCACGGAGCACCGCAAAGCCCTCCTG
>CAXTRU010000387.1:0-3463 GCA_964246665.1 uncultured Acidobacteriaceae bacterium | reverse complement strand
AGGTGGACACGCAGGTACTCGCCCATCCGGTCCTCGGCGCAGCGCTTGCCGGCGCAGCAAACATGCCTTGCGTGCGTTGTGTGGTGCCGGTCCACAGCAACGGCTGTGCCTCCACGCGCTCATGCACCACCAGCGTGCCCGCGGCCAGGTCGCCCAGTCGCTTGTTGCGCTTGTTGGCCAGCATCGTGATGACTCCGACGAGGTACAGGCTCGGCATGTAGTCGACGAAGCGCAGCAGGTTGCGGGCCAGCGCCTCGAACAACGTGATCTGGCGTCCGCTGTCCTTGATGACGCGCAGCTTCATCGCGCGCTTACCCGGTGTTTGACCGTGCCAAAAGGCCTCAAACAGCGCGAAATACCCCCAAATGATGAGGAAGACCACCAGGATGATGCCGGCCATGAACCATTTGCCGGCCAGCCGCTCCATGCCGCGGTCGCCGGCTGCGGCGCTGATGGAAATCACGACCAGAAACAGCACGAGCAGGGTGCCGAACTGGATGGTCTGGTCGAGCAGCAACGCGACGAAGCGGCTGCCGATGCCGGCGACGGGAAACTCCAACGCCACCTGTTCGGGCGTCTCAATGCTAAGCTGGTCGGCAAACGAGCGCCGCTCAAAGCTGCTGTGCATAGCCTGCCTATGATCACCAATTTCTGGATAGAACACAGGAAGAATAAATGGTCCCGGCTGGAATTGTTGCTGGAACAGGCGCGCACGGGCGGGCTGAAGCCGTTTTCCCGGGCCGAGCTGCGCGAGCTTGGGCTGTTGTACCGGCAAGCTGCTTCGGATCTGTCCGTTGTTCGTGCTGACCCATCCTCGCGCTCGCTGGAGCTGTACTTGAACCGCCTCGTCGGCCGCGCGCACAACTACGTCTACTCAGGCCGGCGCATCTCGTTTTGGAGTTTGTGGAACTTCCTGGCGCATAGCTACCCGCGCCTGCTGCGGCGCATGCTGCCCTACATCTGGGTCGCCACGGCGGTCTTCCTCGGCACCTTCGGGCTCGGCACGCTCATCCAGCTGCTCCGGCCAGACTTCGCCGCACTCATGCTCGGCCCGGCCATGATGGACAAGATCAACCACCACCAGATGTGGACCGACGCCGTGCTGAGCATCAAGCCGCAGGCCGCCACCGGCATCATGACCAACAACATCAGCGTGTGCTTTTTGACGTTTGCGGCCGGCATCACCGCGGGCCTGGGCACGTTGTTTCTGCTGTTTAACAACGGCCTGCAGATTGGCACGGTGCTGGCCTGCTGCGCGCAGCACAAGATGGCTGGCAGCCTGCTCGCGTTCATGGTTTCGCATGGCGCGCTGGAGATCCCCAGCATCATGCTCGCGGGTGCGGCGGGGCTGCGCATCGGCGCAGGCATCCTGTTCCCGGGCCAACTGCGCCGTCGCGACTCGATCGCCAGGGCCGGTGCTGAGGCCGTGCAGCTTGTTTCAGCAACCATCCCGCTGCTCATCATCGCCGGCAGTTTCGAGGGCTTCCTTTCGCCGATTCACGGCTATGTGGCGCTGAAGTGCGCGGTGGGCGCCGTGCTCTTTACCGGCCTTGTGCTGTGGTGGGGCGAAGGCGGCCGCACGCTGCTGCGCCGGCCCGCATGAGCCGGTGCCAGCGCGGTCTGTTCAACATCCATCCCGCCCGTTATACTTTGTCCGCATTTGCAACGAGCAACGATTAGGCCGCGTATCGCCGAGCAGCGCCCGTTGGGATGCAATGCAGCGAGGACCGACGAGGACCCCCACGAGGATCCCCCACGAGGACCCAAAGATGCGCCTGTGCCCCCCACCTTTGCTTCCCGGTGTATGCGCCTTTCTAGCCGTTGTCGTTCAGTGTGGCACGGCGCAGATGCGGCCCAAAGTTGCTCTACCCGGCTGTGAACCCCGGCCGGAGGTCAGCAGGATTCTGGAAGCGAAGCTGGACGCTTCGCACCTGGATCACATGAAGGCCCCTGAGCGATTCAGCTACGAGCGGCAAACCTTAACAGCCTTGATCGCGCAGTGTCCGCGGGAACTGGAACCCTACCTGCGACTACGGATCGCTGTGTTGATGGAAGGGACCAAGGCCGATGCGGGGGCTCTCCGGGCCGAGTGGGTCCAACGAGCCAAGGATCACCCCAACGACCCGTTGTTTCTGCTTCTTGCAGGGCAGGTACAGGAGAATCAGAACTCGCCCGAAGCGGAGCGTCTGCTGGAGGCAGCAAGGGCCCAAGCCCCCGCGTTTCCGGCCCCGGCGAGTGAGCTGGCCTGGTTTTACGCTTTCGGTAAGTGGGCCAACCCGGCCAAAATGAAAGAAAACACCGACGCCTACTTCGCCCTGTGCCCCGCAAAGCTGCCGCCGGCCTGGAACGAGAGCTTTCTTCTGCGGAAGGACCCTGCGCCTGTTCCGGAAACCATCCTCGCGTTACGGCACCGGCTTAAGGGTGAAAAGGACCCAAAGCAACTGGAAAATTATGCCGTTCTTTGGGGTCGCGAGTTCCAGGTAAGCAAGCCCGGGGACCTCGATGCGGTTCGGTCCCGCGTCGCCGCCGACCTCCAGCGTCTTGAGGCAATGCACCCTCATGGGGATGCAGAGTGGCAGGACTTTCTCATTGCCGGGTATCGGCAGAGCGGCGCATCGCTCGCCATTTTGACTTCCAGGGAGGACCGTCTTGTGGCGGAGTACCCACACGCGCTCCAGGCGGAACGCATCGTGCGCGGGCGCTGGTACACCGCGCATCCTGCGCCGGCTGATCCCGCGGATGCGGCAGCCTGGGCACGGTACAACAGCACTTTGGAACAGGCTGCGCGGGACTGGCTGGTGCAGTACCCCGACGACACGATGCTGCAACGTAGCGACCTGTTCACCATAGTGAGGGACGACGACGCCGTCTCGGAAGCGGATGGCCTCGCTGCCCTGAACCTATACCTGCAGGCGAAGGCGGACTACAAAGGCTTCGGCATGATGAACTATGACGATGCCGACCCTCCGGACTTCCTGCTGCGGCACGGGTGGGAGCCGGAACGTGCGCTTGCGCTGCTGAAGGCGACGAAGACGATTGAGGGCGGCGGTCACGCTCCACTCGAACTCAGCGACAATACGACCGATGACGATGTGCAACGGTACACCTACCATCGCCGACGCGACGATCAGCGCATCGTGGGACTGTTTCTGTGGGCCGCCAAGCAGGCGGGTAAACCCCAGGAGGCCCTCGCTGTTCGCGCCGCCGTGGAAGACCCCGCTCCGGACGACAAGCGTCTGCTTTCCGCATATTGGGAGAATCGCGGGCGCTACGAGGAGCTGCAAAACCATTCACTGGCCGCGCTGACTTACTTCCACAAGGCGCTGGATACCCGCACAGAGAACCCCAAACCCGATCACGGCAGCGTCCGCGATGAACTAACGGCCGAAGCCCGTGCACTGTGGACGGCTGGCGGCGGTACGGAGGCGACCTGGACCCTTTGGAAGGCTCCCTCCTCAGGCAC
>CAXTRU010000386.1:0-3486 GCA_964246665.1 uncultured Acidobacteriaceae bacterium | reverse complement strand
GCGCTCATCCGGCGCGCAGAGGGCGCCGGCCGGATCGCTCGAGAACGCGCCCGCCACAAACGCGGCCCACCCTCCGTCTCGCTCGCCTGACAGCCCATCGTCACCCCGCACGCGCCACCTAGGCCGTGGGGAAAGCAGGACAACGCAGGTACACCCCTGCCTGCAGGAGAAGAACATCACCGTCGTTGAGACGCGGTTGCTGTTCGGCGTGGAGATTCAGAATGAGATGGAAGCAGTGGCCCGGCCTTGGGTGGCCGCAGGCCTTTCGACATAGCGCGGGAAGACCATGGACGCCCTGCAAAGGGTGTATGGTTCTTCTGCTGATCGTGATGGCAGCAACCAAAACCAACCGGGCCCATGGCTCGCTCTTTGCCGATGTATCCGGGATCGTCCACGACCTTCAGCACCATCCCCTGCCCACCGCGGATGTGGTGTTGCAGGCCCGCGGATCGCAACTGAGCTTGCGCGCGCACACCGATGCAAGCGGCAACTTTCATTTCGCAGCCGTGCCCTTTGGCGACTACACCCTGCACGTCAGCCACAACGGCTTTGGCAGTGTGTCGGAAGCGGTGACCGTCACTTCGGGCAGCTCGCCTGTACTGCATGTGGCGCTGCCGGTTGCAGCCGTCCAGGAGACCGTCAACGTCGTCGCACAAGCCGAGACCGCCGATGTCAGCTCCGTAACGCCCAAGATCATGCTGGGCGAAGCCGAGATTGACAGCACGCCCGGCGCGGACCGCAGCAACTCGCTGGCAATGATCACCGACTATGTGCCCGGCGCGTACATTACGCATGACATGCTGCATATGCGCGGCGGTCACCAGGTAAGCTGGCTGCTCGATGGCGTGGAGATCCCCAACACCAACATCGCCTCCAACCTCGGGCCGCAGATCGATCCGCGCGACATCCAGTACCTGCAGGTGGATCGCGGCAGCTACGGCGCCGACCTTGGGGACCGCACCTACGGCGTCTTCGACGTCAACCCCAAGAGTGGGTTTGAGCGCAGTCGCGAGGGCGAGCTTCGCCTCAGTGCCGGCAGCGCTCTGCAGACCGACGATCAGATCTCGCTTGGCGATCATACCCAACGCGCGGCCTACTACGTCAGCCTGAACGGCAACCGCAGCGACTACGGCCTGGCGCCGCCTGTGGAGCAGGCCGTCCATGATGCGCAGAACGGCTACGGCGGCTTCGGCTCCTTCACCTTCAATCGCGATGCCGGCAACCAGTTCCGCCTGCTGACCCAACTGCGCACGGACTTATTCCAGATTCCTGACGATCCCGATCCGAGCGACTACGAAAACCAGCTCTATGATTCCAGCGGCCTGCGCGATGCGCAACATGAGATCGATGGCGTGGTGGCGTTTACGTGGACACACAGCTTTTCGCCTAGGGCGGTGACGGCGGTGTCGCCGTTCTACCACTACAACAGTGCCAACTATGAGCCTTCAGCCAACGACCTGCCCACGGCGACTACGTCCGATCGCGCGTCGCACTACGCCGGCCTGCAGGCGAGCGTCGGCGGCGACGTGGCCCGCAATCATCTGGAAGCGGGCTTCTATGCCTGGGGCCAGCATGACAGCGATCTGTTTGGCGTCGGCTTCAACGATGCCAGCTTCAACAACTTCTCCGAAGGGCAGACGGCCACAGGCGGCTTGGTGGAAGAGTATGTCTCCGACAACTACAAGCCCAACAAATACCTGACGCTTACCGCGGGCCTGCGCGAAAGCTACTTCTCCGGCGAAGGCTTTACCGAAACCGCGAACGCTCCGCGTGTGGGTGTGGCGCTTCGTGTGCCGAAGTTGAACTGGGTCTTCCGCGCCTTTTACGGGCACTTTTACCAGCCGCCGCCGCTGGTGACGATCAACGGACCGGTGCTTGGCTATGCGGAAAGCAACAACACCGCGTTTGCGCAGTTGCATGGTGAGCGGGACGAAGAACACCAGTTCGGTGTACAGATTCCGTTCAAGGGCTGGCTGCTGGACGCGGACACCTTTCAAACGGAGGCCTCCAATTTTCTCGATCACTCCAACATCGGTGAGTCCAGCATCTACATCCCGGTGACGGTCGCCGGTGCGTTGGTGCAGGCGTGGGAACTCACGCTGCGCTCTCCGCAGCTTTGGGGCCGGGGTCAGGTGCATCTGGCGTACTCCAATCAGATCGCGCAGCAGCGTGGAGCCATTACGGGAGGACTCATCTGCGAACCGATCAGTTCGCCGCAGTGCGATGTGGAGCCTGGGTACACCCCGCTGGACCATGATCAGCGCAACACGCTGAACGTGGGCGGTGATGTGCGTCTGCCACTGCGCGTAAGCCTGGCAGCCAATGTCTACTACGGATCGGGATTTTCGAACGGCTTCCCTGGTCCGCCCTCACCGTACAACGGGGACTACCTGCCCTCGCACACCACGTTCGACCTGCGGCTTGGGCACAGCTTTGGTGAAAACGTCAGTGTTGCCGTCAACGCAAGCAACGTCGCCAACCGCCGGGTGCTGCTGGACAACAGTCTGACCTTCGGTGGGTTTCACGAGAACGATCCGCGGCAGATCTATGGTGAGGTGCGTTACCGTTTTCACTACTGAGCCACCGCAAACACGGTACGGCGCGCCCCTTGGGGGGGCGGGCCCGTTAGTGGTGGAGGGAGTTGGTTTTGCACGACGGCCTCTGTCTCAGGCTGCACATCCGGCTGATCGCCCTTGACGTTGACCTGCACATGCGCGGTGACCTCGCGGAACAGGCGCACGGGCACGTGGAACTCGCCGACGGTCTTCAGCGGCTCGTCCAATTGAATGCGACGACGCTCCACCGTGTAGCCCTGGGCTTCCAGCGCCTGCGCGATGTCGGCCGAGGTGACCGAACCGAACAGCTGACCTTCGCCGCCGGCCTTGCGCTCAAAGCTGAGCACAACGTTGTTCAGCGTCGCAGCCACCTGCTCGGCCTCGGCCTTTTCCTTGGCAGCCTTGCGGATCGCGGACTGCTTCATCTGCTCGATGACGTTCTTGTTGGCTGCCGTCGCCTCAATGGCAAACTTCTTCGGCAGCAGGAAGTTGCGGCCATAGCCGTCCGCAACCTTGACCACATCGCCGCGGTGGCCGAGGGTCTCGATGTCCTGCTTGAGAATGACTTCCATGGTGATCTCCGTTCCCGGCGCCGCGGAATAAGCCGCGGCCATGCCGGTCGTTGCGCCTGGGGCGGCTTAGTATTTGGCGGCGTAGGGCAGCAGGGCGATAGCGCGTGCCTGCTTGATAGCGCGGGTCAGCTTGCGCTGAAACGGTGCCGAGCGGCGCGGGATAATCTTGCCGCGGTCCGACACAAACTGCTGCAGCAGGCGCGTATCGCGGTAGCTGATCGAGTCGATCTTTTCCACCGTGAACTTGCAAACCTTCTTGCGGCGGAAGAACTTGCGGTTGCCCCCAGGGCCGCCGCCGGGGCCACCGGCAGGACGCGGGCCGCGCGGGCCACGAGGACCGCCCTGACCGCTCCCAGGAC
>CAXTRU010000385.1:0-3493 GCA_964246665.1 uncultured Acidobacteriaceae bacterium | reverse complement strand
CATATGCACGTTGCGGATGCTGCGCCGCATCACGAGTAAGCGCCTGTGCCTCTTCCAGGTGGCGTTGCGCGCCGGCCGCATCCCCGGCCGCTTCGGCCTCGCGCCGCGCAATCGCGATGCGGCGAAGGCTTTCCACGGTGGCGTACAGGTCGTCACCGGCCTGTTCCCGCAACACCTGTCCCAGCAGAGCGCCCAGCGATCGGATGTCGCGGCGCAGCGGCGCTTGCTTCAAGTCAGGGGTGTGTGCCTCAAGTTCGGCGAGGCGGTCGGACCAACGCTCTGGCTGCCAATAGGAGGGCATACGCTGATCATGCCACGTTTGGCCCGCAGCTAGGCTTTGTCCGCTGGTGCTGCGCCGAGGGCGCGCCCAGCTTCATACACCTTCAACTGCACATATGCCGCCGTCAGCAGCGGCGCCGGCACGCCCTTGGCGCGATGCAGCAGGTCGCCGAGGATGTGATCGACCTCGACAGGAAAACCCTTCGTCATGTCGCGATACATGGAGGAGGTAAGCGACGACTCCCGGTCTGTGAAGCGGACCGTGTGTTGCTGATACATCGCTGGATTCGGCACATACCCGTTCGCCGTCGCGATGTCGGTCGACTCTTTCAAGATGGCGATCGCGGTTTCCGACCCGTACGGCACACTCGCTGCCTGGCCCACCGTGCCGCGGGCAAGCACGCAGATCGCGCCCATGCTGGCGAGAATCCACCACTTCTGCCAGAGTGTCGCGGTGATGTCAGGCTGAAGAATGGCGCTGAACCCCGCACCTTGCATGAGCTGATCGACTGCAAGAATGCGCGCCGTGCGCTCACCGGAGATCTCGCCATAGTTCATCTCATCTAGCGCATTCATCTGCACGATGCGACCGCTTCGATCCAGATCGGACACGATGCGCACGGAGCCACCGAGAACTCGATCGGCTCCGAACCGCGCACCCAGGATGTCGATCTGACCCATGCCGTTCAGGATCGGCAAAATCATCGTTTCCGGCGCAATCGCTGCAGCGATGTCCTCCATGGCGCCCTCAAGTTGGTAGGCCTTGGTGCTGATGACGATCAGGTTAAAGGCCGCATGTGGCCTGCGTAGCTCCTCGGCTGTGACGATGGGCGGATTGAGGCTGATGTGCTCGCCCGTGTGGGTCACGATCTGCAAACCAGCTTCGCGCACTTGCTGTGCCCGGCCTTCGCGAAGCAGAAACGTCACATCGCGCCCCGCTTTGAATAGCATGCCCCCGTAGAAACCGCCCGTCGCTCCCGCGCCTACCATCAACACTCGCATCGTGCCCTTAGTGTCTCAGGTGTGCCGGTCGCGCATCTGGGTTGTGCGTGTGCGAGCAAGGGAAGCAATGCCGCTTCGGTAGCAGTGATTTCGCCGCATGGGTCTTCTATGCTGCGCGAAGCGCTTTCATCGGGGCTTCATAGGTGCGCGATTGGACATGCAGGGCAAAACCGAGGTTGCCAAAAGCAACACGGCCCTGCGGGAACAGAGCCGTCACTTCCTGATGAAAGGAGATTGAGGTATGCGACTACAGTTGCAACTCAAGCTAGCAGTCCATCTGCCCTTACAGTGGATTGCCGCCCTGCTCTACCTATTACGGTAGAGCGGACCTACAACTCTCGGTGGCATGAGCCCACCGGGAGCCAACAACAGAATACGCCGATCTTCCAGCAGCGCAACATTACTTTGGTCGAAGGCGAGGCAGGGTCGCTAAGCCGTCGTTTGCTCTTCCAACTGCGTCGCAAGCTCTTCCCACTCCGCCGTCAGCGCCGCCTGGCGATCGCGCATGGCGTCAAGCTCAGTGGCAAGGTTGCGAGCCGCATCGGCGGTGGTGAACAGGCTTTGCTGCTGCTCGGCCTGCGTGATGCGCGCCTCGAGTTGCGGCAGCTCCTCTTCAATCGCCTCGACCCTGTCCTCGATCTGCTTCAGCTTCAGCGGATTTAGCCGCTTCGCAAGCGGCTTGGGCGTGGCCTTTACCGCCGCAAGCGAACCGTTTCTCTCATGGCCGGACGGTTGCCCGTTCAGGCCTGGCTCTGGCGCAATGGGCCCAGCCCCATTCGGTTGCGGTGGCACTTCGGGCACGGGCTCCGCAGCCTTGCCTACCTGCTTTACCGGCTTCAACATGCCGGTCGCGGCGTCCACCGTGGCCCCGGTGGACGCGTCAGTCTTCATGCGCGCTACGGCTTCAGCGGTGCTGGTCGGCATGCCGCCGTTCTTGCGAAAGACGTAGTCCTCGTAGTTGCCTGGGTAGATATGCACACGGCGGTCTTCGACCTCGAAGACTCGCGTCGCCAGGCCATCGATGAAGTAACGATCGTGCGAAACGAACAGCACCGTCCCGGTGAAGCTGTGCACGGCTTCCAACAGCACATCCTTGGCGCGCATGTCCAGGTGATTCGTCGGCTCATCCAGCAGCAGGAAATTCGCCGGCGACACGAGCATCTTGGCCAGCGCATACCGGTTGCGCTCACCGCCGGAAAGCACACCCAACTTCTTAAACACATCGTCGCCGGTAAAGATGAAGCAGCCCAGCAAAGACCGCAGCGTGACCACATCCACGCGCGGGTTCGAGCCCGTGATGTCATCCAGCATCTGCGCTTCCGGGTTCAGCACCTTGTACTGGTCCTGCGCGAAGTAGTCGGCTACGACATTGTGCCCAAGCCTGATCTCGCCGGAGGTCGGCTTTTCCAGCCCGGCAAGCATGCGCAGCAACGTTGACTTACCGGCGCCGTTCACACCCACCAGCGCAATGCGATCGCCGCGCTCGATGGTGAAGTCCACATTGTCCAGGACGCGCTTGGTCCCGCCGCTCGGGGCAGGGTAGTGCTTCGTCAGTCTCTTCACCTCAAGCACGGTGCGGCCGCTGGCGGGCGGCTGCGGAAACGTGAAGTGAATCGTCGCCTCTTCGTCCGGCACCTCGATGCGCTCGATTTTGTCGAGCTCCTTGATGCGCGACTGCACCTGCTTGGCCTTGGTCGCCTGGTAGCGAAAACGATTGATAAAAGCCTCAAGGTCCTCAATCCGCTCACGCTGGTTCTTGTAGGCGCTCATCAACTGCGTGCGGCGTTCGTCCTTCAGCGTCAGGTACTTCGAGTAGTTGCCGTGGTACACATGCATCCGCTTGTTCCATACCTCAACCGTTTTGTTCACGGTCTGGTCCAGGAAGTAGCGATCATGCGAGATCAAAATGAACGCATTCTCGTAGGTGCCCAGGTAGGCTTCCAGCCAGTTGCGGCTTTCCAGATCCAGATGGTTGGTCGGCTCGTCGAGCAACAACAGCGAAGGCTTCTGCAACAGCAGTTTGGCCAGCGCGATCCGCATCTGCCATCCGCCGGAGAACTCCTCCGTGCGGCGCTCCCAATCTTCCTTGCTGAACCCGAGCCCACCCAGCACAGCGCCCACCTGCGCGTCCAGCGTGTAGATGTCGTGCACATGCAGCAGCTCGGCAATCTCGGAGTAGCGGTCCGCCGCCGCCGCGTACTCACGCGACCTG
>CAXTRU010000384.1:0-3508 GCA_964246665.1 uncultured Acidobacteriaceae bacterium | reverse complement strand
CCGCATACGCCCGCGGCGAGGGCGCAGGCCGGGGCCAGCCAAGCGCCGGAGACAACGTTTCAGCTGCACGGCACGGTGGTGGATGGCGTCACCGGCAAGCCGATCGCGCGCGCCCTGGTCACCACAGGCGACCGTCGTATTGCCACCATGACCAACGACGAGGGCGCGTTTGCCATCACCGTGGTGACCTCGTTCGTCAACGCGGCACCGAATGCCGCCGGCATGAATGGCGGCGCCTTCCAACTCGTGCTAGAAACACGGATGCCGGGCTATTTCGCGCCGGAAGACTTCCAGCAGATCACCCTGGATGAGCCATCGACCGAGGTGCGGCTCAAGCTGATGCCCGCAGGCCAGATCTCCGGGCATGTTTCTGCCGAGGGGACCTCGGAGGCCCGCAACGTTTCGGTAATGCTGGTGCAGCATAATGCGGAAAACGGCGAGCGGCACTGGATCCAGGCCCTGATGCAACAGACCAACCGAAATGGTGACTTTCACTTCAGCAATCTTCGCCCCGGCGAATACACCGTGATGACCACGGAATGGCGTGGACCGGAGGGCTCCGTTCCCAAACGCAACGCCACCACGCAGGAATACCCTCCCGTGTTTTTTGGCGATACAACGAGCCTGGCCAGCGCGGCCAAGCTGCACCTGCACGATGGGGAAACTGCCCAGGCGGAGCTCCACCTGCGGCTGGCGACGTATTACCCCGTCAGGGTGCCGGTGAACGGCGCCGCCAACATGGGCATTGCCGTTGGGGTCAACACGGGTGAAACCTTGAGCGGCTTTCGGTTGGGCTACAACGGAACCGATCACGCGGTGGAGGGCAGCTTGCCCAGCGGCACCTACACGCTCCGGCTGATGAGCTTTCGCCCGCAGCAGGCCTTTGCCACAACGGTGTTGCACGTGGACAATGCGCCTGTAGAGGCCGCAGCGGTGACCATGGCCGCGCCGGCCCCGGTACTGGTGCGTCTGCATCGCGAGTTCACCGGCACCCAGGCGCCGTCCACATCGGTACCCGTTCAGGTGTCGCTGCAGCCGGTGACGCGTGAGAGCACCTTTGCCACCGGAGGCAGCAAGCCCGGGCAGGAAGATGCGTTCGAGGTACCCAACGTCGCACCCGGCCAGTACTGGGTGAGCCTCCCCGGCACCTATGGGTATGTGGCCGCGGTCGAGTACGCCGGCGTCGACCTGCGTACGCAGCCGCTGGTGATCGGCGAAGGCGGGGCCACAGGGCCGATCGACATCACCTTGCGGGACGACGGCGGCAAGGTGGAGGGCACGGTTTCAGGGCCCAGCGAAGCCCTACGCCAGAACAGCTTTGTGTGTCTCCTGCCGGTAGGTCCTGGGGCGCAGTTCAGCTTCGGTCCTCTCTTTGGCGATAGCAAGTTCCATCTGGACCAGGTGGTTCCGGGCGACTACCGCCTGCTTGCGATGAAGGGGAACCCGTGGCAGCTTCCTTACCGCGATCCGGATGTCATGCGGTCCCTCGGGACCAAGGGCGTGGCAGTGACGGTGACGCCAAAGGCGGACCTCACCCTCGACGCTCCCCTGGTGGACGAAAGCGCGATGGGGCTACCCTGACCTATGCGCTTGGCTTTCCTCCCTGTTGCCCTGTTCCTTGCGTTTTCCGCCAACATGGCGGGAAGTGCGCAGGGCGCCGGTGCCGCGACTTCGTCCGTCGCGCCCGACCAGATCGCGGGCAAGGTCGTCGACGCCAAAAGCGACCGTCCGTTACCTCACGCTGTGATCACGCTGGACGCCATTGAGGGCGAACGCCGGGTTGCAACCGTTGTGTCCGACGAGGAGGGCAACTTCCGCTTCACCGATCCGTTACCCGCGGGCAAGTACCGGCTTTCCGGCGAAAAAGAGGGCTACATGACAGCTGCGTACCTGCAGCACGATCAGTTCTCTACGGCCATTGTCACGGGTGCACACCTGGCGACGAACAACTTGCGGCTGGTGCTGATGCCCGCGGCTTCCTTCGCTGGGCGCATCGCAGACGAACGGGGTGAACCCGTGCCGCAGGCGATGGTGACGCTTTTCCGCGAGAACCTGGATGCCGGCACCCCCAAGATCACGCAGGTAAACAGCCGACAGGTCGACGACGACGGACATTACGAGATCTACCCAGTGCAGCCGGGGCGCTACTTCCTGTTGGCGCGCGGTACGCCGTGGTACGCCGTTCACCCCCAGCCGGAGCAGGAGGGCATACAGGCTGTTTATCGTGCCTCGGTGGACCCGTCCCTGGACGTGGCGTACCCGACAACGTTTTACCCGGCCGCCACGAGCGAGGACGGTGCCGCGGCCTTGGACGTGAAAGGCGGAGAGGAGCTGACGGCCAACTTCCAGCTCGTCCCACAGCATGCGGTGACGCTGACTCTGCGAGGTGGCGCTACGCCGCAGGCGCCCGTGCAGCTGATGCAAAAAGTCTTTGCCACCACGATGCCTGTGGACGCGCAGGTCACGGTATACAACGGAGTTGGCGTGGTCACGGGAGTCCCGCCCGGGCGATACACGCTGCAGCAGTATGCCGGGGGCAACCACCTACCTTTCACCGCCGAAACCGTGGACCTGACCGGCGGCTCTGTCACGCGCCAAGCCAGTGCCGCTCCCGCGAGCGGCTCGCTCACGCTTCACCTGCGCACGTTGAACGGCGACCCGCTCCCTGCCCGGACCATGGTGACGCTCAGCTCTGCCGATGCCGGACCGGTCACCAGCGTGCCCGTGAATGAAAAGGGCGAAGCGGAGTTCAAGGAGGTAACGCCGGGCGACTACAGCGTCCGCGTGGCTGGGAACCGGCGGCCCATGCTGCCCGTAGGCGCGGTGACACTGAACGGCAAGCCTGCGGCAGACCGCCGATTGCACATCCGCGACCCTGCCGACTCTACGGCAACGATCACCTTATCCGGCCCGCCGGTGCGCGTGGAAGGCGTCGCAACCCGCAACGGCAAGCCTGCGCCCGGTGTGCTGGTGATTCTTGTGCCCGCGGGTGGAGACATGAGCCCGGAGATGTTTCGCCGCGATCAAAGCGACCTGGACGGCAGCTTTGTCCTGCCTGGCGTGGCTCCCGGCCAATACCTGCTCGTGGCGCTTGAGGACGCGTGGGAGTTGCCCTGGAGCGACCTGCATGCGCTGGAGCCGTACCTGCTCCATGCCCAGCCTGTGCTGGTGCAGAGCAATGCCTCCGGCGTGGTGCACCTACCGACGCCGGTGAGTTCGCAGGCGCTTCGTTGAAGTTCAGCGTCTTGACGCTGCAGGCTGAAGCACAAAGGACGCGCAGCCGGGCTACGCGTCCTGTTTGGAACGTCAAGGTCGGTTAGCGACGACCGCCGCGAACGCCGCCGAAGTGGGCGTAGCCGCCGCCCCGGTAGCCGCCGACGTACCCGCCCCGGTAGCCCCCGTAGAAGCCGGGCCGGCCGTAGTAGCCGCCGCGGTAATAGGGGTAGCCACGGTAACCGTAGTAGCCACCAAAGCCAATGCCGATGCCGACATATGGGTACCCATAGGC
>CAXTRU010000383.1:0-3513 GCA_964246665.1 uncultured Acidobacteriaceae bacterium | reverse complement strand
GCTGTTGCAACTCGTTGACACAGATGAGCACGCCTGTGCCGCCCTCACCCAGCTTGAGTCCTCGGGCTTCGATGACGGATTGACCCCACAACGCTGGCTGGCCAGCCAGCAGGGGACCTGGGAAACGCGTGCCGCCACCATGGTCCACGCCCTGGCGCAACGGCGTCCCTTGGTTGAACCGGAGCTTGCCTGCGCCTTCCACGAACGTACAGCGTAAGCGTGCCCATAGCACCGATCGCCGGTGCACCGCGGAATGATTCGCCCACACAGGAGGAGCAAGATCCCCAATGAGGGCGCCACGGCAGCTGTCACCGCCATACCGCAACCGCCATCTACGCGTCGCAGCGGCCATGGTGATCCTGTATGCCTGCGCGTCGCTGCAATTCATTCGCTTTTATGCGGTGTCCGCGACTTTTTACCTCAACCTCGATCGGTACCTCGCCGGCACCGAACGCCTTCCGTTCCAATACCGCGTGCTGCCGGCAGTCCTCATCCGGGGCATGTACGCGCTGCACCTCCTGCACAGGACCGGCATGCATGCCAAAGGTGCGTTCACGGCAGAGCGCGCGCCGCTCTACCTTCTTAGCCTGGTCGCGCTGGTCATCGCAGGGCTGTTCACGCAGGCGACGTACCACGCACTCAGCCGCACCCGTCCCCTCCAGTACCTTGTCTACCCGGTGCTGCTGTTCACGCTGATCTGGACCTATTCGATCCACGTTGAAGCCAACTTCTCCTACCCCTATGACATGCTGTCGGTGGCCTTCTTCGCCGCTGGGCTCTTCTTCATCGTGAAGCGGCAGTTCCTTCCCCTGCTGGCCGTGATCGCCCTTGGCACCTTCAATCGCGAGACCACGCTCTTTCTCATCGGCATCTTCGTCCTGGACGGCGCCAGCACCAAGATCTTGAGTCCCACGGGCCGGTGGCAGGACCGCTTCGCTCTTCGCCAGGTGCCCTGGTTGAAGGCAGCTGTGCTCTGCCTGATGTGGCTCGGCATCAAGCTATGGCTCGCTCATCACTATGCCGGCAACGACCGCTCCGAAGACTACGTCCGCCTTCGCGACAACCTCGGCGACTTGAAGCCACGTCTTTGGCCCGCGCTGCTGAATACGTGCGGCTTCATGTTGCCGGTTGTGTTGCTCTTCCGGGCGTACATCGTGCCGCTGCGCTTTCGCAATTACCTCTGGATCGTCCCGTGTTGGTTCGCGGTGATGTTCTACGCGGGTGTCATCGTGGAAACGCGCATCTACGGTGAACTCTGCCCCTACGTTGCTGTTGCCTTGACTTTGATCGTCGAGAACCGGTTGCGAGACTCCACAGACGACCATCTACGGAGTCAAGGCAACACTACAACGGCCACATCCAACGCAGCGTGAACTTGGCAGCAGAGAAAGCCGATCTTTCGCGCGTTACCGAGGCGGAAGCCACGTCGCATCAGGTTCGCATCTGACCGAAGAACATTACTGCCAAAGGAACTGATCGATGCCCGACCCAAACACCTATACCGCGGAACAAGTTGCCGTTGCTGCCCGTGAGCTGCGACAGGCCGCCGGTGCTGATGAAGAGCGCTTCAGCAGTGCGCAGGTGCTTTCCATGCTGGGCGATGAAATTCGGCTTCTGCGTGAGCGCGGCTTCAACGACCAGCGCATCGCAGACCTGATGCAAGGCTTCGATATCAATGTCACTGCCGCAGACGTGCAGAAACACTCGGTAGCCCCGCGCTTCGTCGAGTAGCGCTACGGTGCGCTGATCCCATACTTTTCATCCAAGAACGTTTGCAGTTGCGGCGGCAACGCCCCCGCCAGTTCCTGCCAGCTCAGCAGTCGAAAACGCGTCCTCGCCTCCGCATCCCGCACTGCCCGCAACACACGGAAGCAGATCTCCTGGAGGTCTGCCCGCCGCTGATCAAGCAGCACCAGGTAGCGCCGCTCGTGCTGCAGTGCAGCCAGCAGGCCACGCACAAGCTGGTAGCCAACGATGTGCGCAGCCCCGCATGGCAATTCGTCCACATCGAACCATTGCTCAACGCCGTCGTACCGGAGCAGGCGCTCGCGGGTAGCGCGGCCAAAGCCGCCTTCGGTCAGCTTGGCTTCCACCCACACGTCCCCAAGCTGCATATCAAACTCGGTGCGATCGATCTCTCCGCGCCACATCGCCAGCTGCGCTCGCGCACCGAACGTTGGCTGCAGGCCAGGTGCGATGCCCAGATGCCCACACACGCCGCTGCGCCGCAGCACACCGGGGTAGCAGAACACATTCATCAGCAGCGCATCGCTGCTCACCGCACACTCAAGCTCCCCGCGGTGCCGGTCCCGAGCTCGCGGCAGCTGCGCGCTTCCCGTGTAGGTCTTCGCAAGCCGCGCCGCCCATGATGCATTCGCGAGAATGCGACGATACGACGCAGGCAGAAAGTTTCCATGCGCGTTCCCGTCATCTTCGGCATAGATCACGCTGGGCACGCGGCCGAAGGTCACCTCATGCGGCACCCCTGCGGCGGCACGCTGGAGATTACGGCCGCCAATCTCTTGTCGCAAAGCTCGCGCCGAGGCCGATTCTGTGGCTCTCATGCATGTAAGGGTAAGCGAAGATGAAGCGAAAGCAAATGCACCGGATCAGCTTGGTTCCAAGGCACGCAACAGCGCTTCGAGCTGCTGTGTGATCTCCTCGGGCGAAGTTTCCGGCGCGAACCGCACAGGACGGCCGATATGCACGGCCGGTCGTACCGACCAAGGCCAGGTCGCCCCTTTGCCCGCGCCCGCACCCATGCCCTGCAGAGCGATGGGCAGTACCGGCACTTGCGACGCCTGCACCAGCAGCCCGATGCCCGGTCGAAACGGCTGCAAGCTGCCAGTCCACCCGCGACGGCCCTCAGGGAACACCAGCACCGAGTAGCCGCGATCCAGCGCTTCACCCGCATGAGCGAAGCTCTTACGGAAGCCGCTCAGGCGCGGCAGCGGGAACACATTAAACAAGGCCAGCAGCAGCCAATACGCCGGCCGCACCAGCAGGTTCAGCCACCAGCTTCCCTGGTTGCGCCCAGCACGCAGGTCCGCGAGCACCTCCGCAGACATCGCTGTACTCAGCCAGCGCCGCCGTCGTCCCCGTAGCGCATACAGCACAAGCGGCAGATCGTACGTGTTGACGTGATTGGCGATCAGCAACATCGGAGCTTCACCAAGCGGCACCTCGTCGCTGACGACCTTGGGTCTGCCGAGAAGGCGCACCAACGGCATTGCCACAGCTTCAAGAAACAGCGCTCGCAACCACTGAACCGGACGGCTCCAAGGCCACCGTGGCAGAGGCAGACTCGGTGCGGTTGTCGTCTCCAAGCGCACCGGCACCGCTTTCTGCGCGCGATCATCATCAACAGCTTCAATTCCACCAACACGAGACCACGGCAGCAGCGCACGCAGCTGCCCTAATGTCTCAAGGGCACCGATCTGCTCATCTTGCAGCTCCACACCGAACTGTTGTTCCAGTGCCGATTGCACTTGCACCCTTCCCAGGCTGTCGAGG